>NZ_JBSIPA010000040.1:0-26058 GCF_053574605.1 Caballeronia sp. M23-90
CGCATGGTGCTGTTCTATCTGCCGCCTTACAGCCCCGAGCTCAATCTCATCGAGATCCTCTGGAAGCACGCCAAGTATCACTGGCGACGTTTCGTTTCCTGGACGAAGGAGACCATCGATGCCGAGAACGGAATGGCACGCGCTCGGAACCTACGATGCCGGCATCGTCAATCAGGCGCTGCGATACGCCGCCGATCGTCGCGTCGTCGCGACCACCATTACTCCGGGAGACGGGCGGCACGTGGCGCGCCTCACATACCTGCATCCCGCGCTCGTCGATACTCCGCTCGGCTGCCGCGTGGTGGAAGCCGATCGGATCATTGACACGTTCACTGTCAGCGAAGACCCGTTACCAGCGCTGGCGGCGGTCACCGAGGATCGTGAGGAAGTGGGCAACTGGATGACTGTCGTCCAGCTAGCGCAGTACGCGCAGGCTCCGCACGAAGATTCGACCTGTCCGCGAAACGAATTGCAGGAAGTGGCGGACAAGCGGCATTTGCATCCGAGTCATTTCTCGCCCGCTTTCGCCGCAGCGCTCAAAGGCTTCATCGATGCGCGCGACGGAGATTCGACTGGTTCGACGCGACTGCTGAGCCAGGCTTCCGCTTGCGCGTCCGGGGCGACGGCGCGATTGGGCGACTGTCTGTGCGACCATAATGTTCAGGGCTTGCCCGCCCGATATTGGTTTCCGGAGGATCACACGTCGCAGTTGCGGGAACGGAGCGAGTCGCAAGGACCGGACATGAAGTGGATGTCGCTTTCGCAAGACGGTCTTGCGCATTTTGACTGGTGGCTGCATGTTACCTTCGCATTGCGCGACGGCACCTCCGGCGAGCCGGACGAATCGACGGTTTCCGCCCTCGACTTTCCCGCCGACGAACTCAACCAGCTTCGCTCCGGCGTTCGCCAGAATCTCCCGGCTTACGTCCGGAACGACCTGAAAAGTCCGTCATACGGCGCATTCATTACGCCGCTCGAGGAGTTTGTCATACTGCAGCGTTTCGCCCGTTCCGGTCTCTCCGGCGGCCTCGGTGCGAATTTTCCAGCATCGCGCCTCATCGATCTCGCCCATGACACGCGCAGGTACGTTCCGGTTCAACCGACCATCCGCTGGGAACCTTACGGCGATCCACAAGAATTCATAAGCGTTCTGGCCCGGGCCGACGATAACGCGCCGCGTTTGTTCACCAACTGGGCGAACGATCAGCGAAGCAGACAGCGCGAGAAAACGCCGGTTTGCGACGCGGGTTCGCTGTGAGCATCACGCCCAGTGTGCGTTACGTCGAACGGCTGAGCGGCTGGCCGAAGCCGCGCATGATGGCGACGCTGATGTTCCTTACCCGATGCATGACGCACACGAACGCAATTGCGGTTTCTCAGGTTGTGATAGCCGAGATAGTTGGAATCAGCATCAGCTCAGTTGTTGCTGCCGTTAAGACACGCGAAAAGCACCGTTTCATTGAGGTTGCGAAGGTCGGGAACATGGCCGTGTACAACATTTACGCGCGGCTCGCATGGCAGGGCAATTGCGGCAAGCGGAACGCGCATTTTGTCGCCGACCTCATTGCGGTCGAATCGGAGCAAAGCCGGAACTGTTCGAGGATTTCAAGCTGAAGAAGTAGCTGCAGGCGACGCCGAAAGAGCGCTTTTTGGTGGGCAATGAGCCGATCGACGCGCCAGATCCGCGCAGTAGTAGAAGTTTCGGCCACTTGCGCGGCGGTGGTTAAGAAATTCAAAAAGCGCTCCTTTAGGCGTCTGTTGAACTGGTGCCATCGGCCACAAGGAGACCTTCGCTTGGACCCTCGCTCGGTCATTCAGACGGTGGTTCCACTTAGTAAGCAGTTAGTTCGGGGCGGGGATGTAAGCCATGCATTTGGCTCATCTACGAAATATGACCTGATTGCCGAGAACGGTGATCGGTTTGCACCGCAAGCCGTCTTTGGCATTGCCCTGTCCATGGCGTTGGATGGTGCGACAATCGAGCCAAAGCATTTTTCAGGTGATGAAGCATCGCTATGTTTCGCGCTTCTTCTAGACGCTGGCTATCAAGTTGTGCCGAAAGACTTCGATTCGCCGCTGACCGATCCGGCGTCGATGCCTGAACAGGAGTGGATGGAAGGCGATCGCAAACTAGTCTCGCATCTTAGGCGAGAGCGGTCCGCCGGACTAGCAAAGGCTAAAAAAGCGCAGTTTAGACGTCTCCACGGAAAACTCACTTGCGAGCGCTGCAAGCTGGATCCGGTTGCCCTATTCGGAACAGAGCATGCGGAAGCCTGTATCGAAGTCCATCACTCGACAACTCACGTCGGCGATATGGCGCCTCAACACAAGACGACGCTCGATGACGTGCAATGTCTGTGCGCAAACTGTCACCGACTTGTACACAGACTTCTGCGAGAGGACGCACGCGCATAGTGCCGATCTGAAGGCAACATCGATCCTGATGAAATCGTGGATGACCGCCCGACGTGTCGGGCGACAGTCGACCTGTTTCGGACACTCAATACTGCCCGGTACATTGCCCAAAATCCGGAGGATTCATTCACTCGACAGAACTCGCGCAGATCGAGAACTCCTGTTAACGAACAAGTCATCTTCCGCACTGAGCCAGCTTCGACCGACCGCTTCCGGCAATCCAACAAGTCGAGTGGAGACGAGCGCGGGCGCATAATATCCAACCTACCGACGGTCGCACGGAAACAAAAAGCCGCACTCCAGGCGCGAAGCGGCTTTCTGGCGAATCTTAACGAACGGACTACGGCCTAGTGCTGGGGTTTTTTCCCGACTGGTCACTGCGAGTTCGGCCGCTAAAAAACTGGCAACGCGATAGTGAGCACAGTTCGAACTGTGAGCGCTTTAGGGACCCACTTGCACTTGGAGGCCGTCAACAATTCCGTTGTCGGCAAGGTGGATGCGCCAAGTAGATGAACCTGCATCATGTGTAACCTGATATATGTCCCAGCCCACATTGCCAACACCTATAAATTCAATGCGCTCAATGGGACCCAATCGACCCATATCCTCTTTGAGCATAGGTAGCTGCTCGCGCGTAGCGTCTTGTAAGAGGGGCGACATGTCTGAATATGGCGGGCTCCCGGACTGTATCCCGTCAATGTTAAGGCGCAGCGCAGCTTCGCTTCCCTGAGTAGGCTTCTGGCTTTTGACCTTTGCAGCAAGAGCTGCCTCGATTACCTCTGCCTCGGCAGCATCTATACGTGGCAATGTGGTGTCACGGTCATTTTGATGGTGGATCAGGCCGGTGACGTTTCCCTTATCGTCAACGACAAATGCATCGGTCGCTTTGACGACTTTCGCGAAGAACTTTGTATCGCTCATCGGATATTTCCCAATCCATCCTTGCCCCGTACGTTGCGACATCAAGTGGTCGCCTTCGCGGCGGAATTTCAGAAGCGTTGAGGTAGAGCTGTCTTTGTAGGTGCCAACGTATCGATCCAAAATTTCGGCGGATACGGGTACTTGGGTGTGGTCTTTTGATACGTCGGTCATGATAGGTGGACTCACTTGTGCGGCCAGAGTGGCCAGGGTTATTGACATGCATCCAAGAAGCACTGCGACCAGCAACTGCCGCTTGGCTGGCTTGCGCAGCATGAGTTTTAGTCTTCTTTCCAAAAAAGGCCTGGATTCAGTCATGCCCGCTACTGATCCTAAGTAGCGTGATTGCCTTTCCCCGACAGCGATCAGTGTCTCTCCATAAACCGCCAATTTGTGTCCTGCTTTCAAAACCCTAGCGTCACAGTCGACTTCGATCGCGCACCTGAGACGACGCAACTGCCACCAAAGCGGAAAATTCCACGGCATCAGCGCAGTCAGGAAGAGTGCAATAGTGAGCAAAGCCGGGTCGTGGGCATCGATGTGGGACTTTTCGTGCGCGATAACGGCCGCTTGTTGTTCTAGAGGTGAATCGAGAAGCCAAACCGGAAGAACAATCCGCGGTCGGAGCAAACCGACAACCGCAGGGCCAATATCGGGTGACAGATAAACTGGAACGTTGCAGACGAACGCATTCGTCCATTGTTGTTTGCGCCACTGCAAATGCACGGCGGTCCCCAGCAAAAACATGATCATCAAGATCGACGCGCAACACCATACGTTTTTCGCATGAGATTGAATATTCCGAAACCCCGAGGAGTCGCCATCGTGATTTTCAATCCAGATAGCCGGGGAAAAATGCGTGGATGTCATCTCGTGAAGGGCGATCACATTCCGCGGCACTGATGACCGGAGGTCTAGGGGTATTTCGATCGAAACCGAGGACATCGCAACCGGGATCGCTAGCGATGCAACGATAGCGAGAAGCCATAGCCACCTGCTAGCCTTTCGCCGATTTCGCAAGGAGTGCTCGGCGGTGAACGCGGCCGCCGACAAAACGGCGGATACCGAAACGGCATAAATCATCCACGTCAGCATCGGGACTACTCCTCGTCAGGTCTCTGTTTGAGTAGCTCGCGCATGCGACGGATTTCTTTGGCCGTGAGACTCTTATCGGCGACCAATTGCGCAAACAATAATTCTGTAGATCCAGCGAATAGCTTGCTCGTTAGGTGCCGCAGTGCGCTTTTTCGGGCCGCTTGTTGCTGAACTGCGGCGGCATAGCGATGGCCACGGCCTTCTTCCACATGGGTTACAAAACCCTTGCCTTCCAACGTCCGAAGGATCGTCAGAACTGTGGTGTAGGCGAGCTCATCGGCGAGCCCGTCACGGACCTCATTCACAATTGAAGGACCGCGTTCCCACAAAATCCGCATAACGTCCGCTTCCCGATCGGTGAGCGAGATGTCCAAGATGCCTCCTACTAAAGATGTAGTAGATCGTAGAATCAAAGAAATGGCCTGTCAACTATTCTTATAGTAGTTGATCGTTTTTTTCTTGGTGCGGATTCCAATTGAATTGCGTTGTACCGTTGCATTACCGCATGAACACGGCTTAAAGTGCAGCGGTCCACAACTAACGCGCGTTACACTGAGGCACGGCATAAGTCGATAGAATGCCGCGGAAATGTAATGAAGACGTTTATGTGCGAGCGGATATCCTGAGCTCGGCAAGGGTTGGATTACGTTGTCCCGTCGTTACCCGACGCCGTATTTGTGACAGCATTTTCCGTCCGAGGTGGAACGGGACGCCCGGGCAGCAACGTACCAAACGGGAGCGGCATTGAGTCCTAAAAAGATAACGTCCGTTTTTGCGGCAACCGGGGCAGATACTGCATTTTTTGTTACCGGAAAGGCCGTTGCTCGGCCATGGGGCGCAGCGACGGGCTGGGCAGATCAAGGCCTTGCAGAGCCTCTAACCTGCGACACGCCCTTCCGAATTGCTAGTAACACCAAGACACTTGTTGCGGCCACGGTTTATCGATTGTGGGAGCAAAAAAGGATCGAACTCGATGCGACCATTCATTCGTTATGTACGCCGCTCTTGAATGCCCTATTGACCACTCGTGGTTACGATACAGAGTCGATCACAGTCTTTCATCTTTTAAATCACAGCGCTGGGCTGTGCGACCATGCCGACGACGATTACATCAAAACCGTACTTGCAAATCCTGGGCACCGGTGGACGCGTGAAGACCAGGTCCGCCTTGCTGTCACAAGGCCGCCCCCGAAGGGTAAAGCGGGTGCTCAGTACCTATACTCAGACACCGGCTACATCCTTCTAGGAGACATTATTGAGCGACTTGCGGGAGAACCGCTCGCTCACGTTGTTCGACGCGAGATGCGCTTCGACCACCTTGGTATGGACTCGACATGGTGGGAAATGGTCGAGGCCCGGCCATTGAAAGCCAACCGAGCTGCGCGCCAATTCCTGGATGGGATTGATGTCACCCAAATCAACGCGACAATGGACTTGTACGGTGGAGGCGGTCTGATGATGTCGGCACGTGATCTGGCAACGTTTATGCAGAACCTGTTTGAAGGTCGCATTTTCGAATCGCCGCGAACCTTGTGCGAGATGCTGCGGGTCGGCCCTCACGAGGGTTCCGAAGGTTACCGCGGAGGAGTTTCTGCTGGCGCTATAGACGGTCACAAAGTATTTTCCCACCTTGGTTTCTGGGGGACCGCCGTCTATTACGCGCCTGACCCGGGTATCTCCGTTGCAGGTTTTACTACAGACCGGATGTTTCGGCCTGCTTTGGTTCAAGCGATTGAAAAAGTGCTTCGAGCGTCGCTCGGCACGCAAAAATTGTGACCTGGTACCCGCTGTGGATAGGAAGCTCCGATCTTGGTAGCGTGCCGCCGATCAACGTCAGGCAGACAGCGGCCGTTTGGGGACATTCGACATGGCTGGCGGGATCGCCGACAATCAATCACTGTCCTTGAAGAGGGCTGTTCATGCTAGAGCAATTGCAATGCGAAGTTCGCAAGTTTGGGACCGATGCAATCTTGCATTTTGGAAGACCGCTGACAGCACACCTTATCGAGACTGGAAGGTGGCTTCAGAAGTGGGGCAACTCTCGTACCCTTGTTGCCGCCGGTACCTTTCATAGCATATATGGGACCGAGGAATTCCGTGAAAAAGCCGTCTCCATTGAGCGACGCCCGGAGATAAAAGGAATGATTGGCGAAGAGGCAGAGGCACTTGTCTATCTTTTCTGTCTGGCGGATCGCAACGCGCTCTTCTCGGGTCAAGCTGCTGCACCATATTCCGTTCCTCTGCCATTGATGGGTACCCGCGTTGACCTCGATGAGCTCACGTTCGCCGCACTTCTGGAATTGGAAGCAGCGAACATCGTTGACGGAGCATTGCATCAACCCGATGCCCCCCCGACAGCGGGCGCATTTTGGTTAGCACGGTTCGATTCAGTACAGCATCGGCTTTCCGAAGGTGCCTACCACACTGCTCGTGAAGTCTTGGCCGGTTGGAGCGCTAACGATGTGCGCGATCGATTAAGAATGGAAGGATGGCCGGGCGACGATGCGCGGTAAAACGTCGGGTTGAGAGTCCGCTTTCGACAAATTCGGATGTCGGTTTAGGGTCCGGGTAGCGCCATTCGCCGTCAGGCAGAGACCGGCCACAACCGGCCGTTCGACATCGTCGCATGAATCGTCGACAATTCGGTTCGTCGCCTTTACCGGCATCAGCTCGGTCATCCCTGTTAGAGGGGGAAACCCCCGAAGGAGTCTTCAGTGGCATGCACTCGATGCGAGAACCTTTGCGTTCGGTATGCAATCAGGCACCCTAGCGAGCTACGCAAGGCGATACAGATCGCAGCGGAATACTTAGCGGATAAGACGCTCGTAGAAGTAATTTCCGACAGCCCTCCGGTCTCCGTCTCATTCGACAAACTCGCGGCGGGTGCCGCATGGGACGACTACGTCGAATACCATTTTGGCTGCCTGCATTGCGATGAAGCATTTTGGTTGCATGCGGAAACGTATCACGGCAGCGGTGGGTACTGGGAACCGAAAGACCGAGCTTCGATACGCGACACCATCACCAACTAGCCATATGCTTCCAGTTGCGACCGTGCGACATCGGCCAACAACGGTGATTCGACATCGACTCTTGGATGGTCGACAATCGTCGCCCGTCCACCTTTCAAAACCGTCACTCCTATGTCCACGCCTACCCTACGTTCGATTGACCGTCGGCTATCCAATGACGTAGACCGGCTGCAAGCCGTGCTCGAAGGTGCTCCTGAATATAGCTTGGTCGTCGAGGGTAGGTTGCCACCATCGAACGCTGCCATTGAATTACTTGATGCGCTGCCGCCAGGTAAAGATCACTCGGATAAGTACGTCTATGAAGTCGTTCACGAGGCCGAGGCGGTAGGGTGTCTCGAGATGGTGCGGGGTTATCCGGACACCGACATAGCTTTCATTGGCCTCTTGCTGTTCCGTGAAGGATATCAAGGACGGGGCTTTGGGCCGCAGGTTCTGCGACTCGCCGAAGCAATCGGGACGGGTTGGCGATGCCGCGCGCTGCGCATTGCTGCCCTCGACACGAATCCGCGAGCGTTTGCTTTCTGGGAACGCGAAGGCTTCATCGAACTGCTTCGCAAACCAGCGATGGACTTTGCTGGCCACGCGATAGTGATGGAGCGCGCGCTCCCGGACGCTAGGAAGATTTGAGGCCGTTCGGTGTTGCCATATAGCTTACGGTTCGAGCTGCTTCGGTAGGCATCAGTCGCTAGGAACGGATTGCCGTCGCGTCCCCTCAAGTCAACGACAATCTATACTTCGATCATGTATCGACGATCGATCACCGGCGTTGTGTCTAGGAAACTAGCTTGAGTCCCCGCAAATCGCCAGCCGTTTCGCTCGTAAAAGGCAATAGCACGAGCATTGGCGTCGAGCACATACAGATGCATCAGATTCTGATTTTGCGCCTTGGTCCATCTACGCGCTGCGTCAATCATTAGTTTTCCGACTCCACATTGTTGATGGGTCGCGAGCACATGAAGGCAGTCAAGCAGTGTTCCGTAGGACGGGTCATCCACGTTCTCGGCACTAACGAAGCCAACCGGGACTCCTTCAGGCTCGGCCAACATGACAAGGCCTCGCGCTTCCGCTGGTTGCGCCATATAGTTTTCCCAATGAGCGACATGCTCAGCCGGCGCTTTTTCAAGTAAATACACGGCGGGCAAAATGTGACCGTAAGCTGCCTGCCAACTTTGGGTATGCAGTCTAGCTATATGCGACGCATCGGCGCGAACAGCCTCCCGTAGTAAGATTTTGCTTTCCGACATGTCGGTCATTTCGAGCTCTCGGCATCCATCGTGGCTCCTTTGTTTCTTCGCATAATAACGCGGGCAGAAATTGGAGATGGTGGTATGTCGGCGATAGCGACCGGCTGGGGCCGGTCAGGATCGGCCGGTCGACAAGGCAGGATGAATCGCTGACAATTTCACTTATCTGGATTTTGCGGACATTTTCGACGTCATTGACCTTTCCACATTTTCCTACCTCAGTTGTAACGGACCGTTTGATCATCAGGTGTCCGCAGCCCGGTGACGGTTCCAACCTGTTCGATGCCACTGTTGATGCATTGGCGGACCTGCGACGGTTTCCCGCGTCCTTGCCCTGGGCGCTCGAAACACCATCGATCGATGCATCAGAGTCGTTTTGCGCTGCTGGTTTCGAGGCCTTCCAGGCAAGAAGAGATTTTCCGTTTTTGTTTATCGATAAGACGTCGCGCAGCGTTATGGGCTGCGGCGGTCTTCACCGGCCAAGATGGGCCGTTCCTGCTTTTGAACTCGGTTTTTGGGGTAGATCTTCGTTTGTGGGACGGGGTTTGTTCAGCGAAGCCGCCGACGCGTTGGCAAACTATGCTTTTTACAATTTCGACGCGAAGCGAGTCGAGGCAATCTGCGACGATTCGAATGCAAGGAGCATTCGAGTTTGTGAGCGCATCGGAATGCAACTGGAAGGCGTGTTACGGCACGAACGGCGCGCTCCGGATGGTAGTTTGCGGAACACGCGGATCTATTTAAAGTTAGCTTGAATCCCCGCTCGGATTGGCGAATGCCGGCCATAAGCGACGTTCGCGCAGGGAAGTAGAATCGTAAGCAATCGGCTTCTGATATCTGATGGCCGTTCCTATTTGATGAGAGACCGATATGAAGGTAGCGATCGCGTACATCGAAGAACCGCCGTTCGGTTGGACGGAAACGGATCGTACCGCTACTGGCGCTGACATTGATCTTGCGGAAGCGGTTCTACGCGCTATTGGCGCCACTCAGATCGAGCATTGCCTGACGACGTTCAGCGATCTGCTGCCCGGTGTCGAAGCCGGCCGCTGGGATATGAACGTTCCGCTCTTCGTTACACCTGAACGCGCCGATCTGGTCGCGTTCAGCGTCCCAGTTTGGGCGATCGGGGACGGGTTTCTGGTTCGGGCTGGAAATCCAAAGGCGCTCAACAGCTACGCGTCCCTCGCCAAACGGCAAGATGCGCGCCTTGGAATCATTGCCGGGCAGGTGCAACACGACTCGGCGAGGGCGGCAGGCGTGAGCGACGACCAGATAGCCATCTTCGAACATCAGGCCGATGCTATCGAAGCGGTTCGGTCAGGAAAGATCGATGTGTATGCGAGCACTGCCATGGGCAATCGCATACTGGCGGATCGTATCGGCAGTTCAGTCCTGGAGGCTGTGGAGCACAAGCCGGGAACGAATGGCATGCAACAAAAGCTGCCGTTCGGAGCATTCTCCTTCAACAGAAGAAACAGCGATCTGCTCAATGCGGTGAACGCGCAACTTCGTTCATATCTCGGCTCGCCGGACCATCGCGCCCGCATGGCAAGATTCGGCCTGACGCACAACGAGATCGACCCCACACTTGCCCGTTGAGCGTGGAGGCGGTCGTCGGCCACTTGGCGACATTCGCCGAGTGCCTCCTCGAGACATCTGAAAGGCGGCTCCCGTTTCGTTACCTGCCGTTGGACTGCTAGAACCCGTCCGTCGCAATGACGTTCTGCATTACGAACTGTCCGCAGAAATTCGTTGTCACGACGCACGTTGCGATGACGAGGATCGAGTGCTTAGGTGGACCGCGCGGATGCTTGGCTGGCGGGCGGCGGTGGCATGTCCACGGTGTATCTGCAAGGTACGCTGCACGTCAGCGCGAACACACCGAAGGTTCTGCAAATGCATTGCCGTACCTACAGCGGACTCTGCCAGCAATTCTCACTGTTTGCGGTTCAGGTAGACGCGTTCCGTACCGATTGATTATGCCAGTGGCCTTTGGTTAGAAACAGCCACCTTCGTGCTCGCGTCCCAGGGAGCGAGCACAGCAACACTCAGCTTTCCTGCGTCATTTGGAAGCTTTTCCTGGGTCAACCGACTTCTCTTGATTGCCTCCTGACACCGCGGCTACTGTGCCCCGAAACCAGCGTTCGCTGAATCCCGCAATGAAGCACAGTAAGAGCAGTCCCCAAGTCTTCGAATGTTCGGTACCGCCGACGGTGACGATACCTTCAAGGCCAGCGATGTACACAGGGATCGAAGCCGCAGCACCCAACAAACTCCGGGCGACCAGCGCGTAGAACTCCACGCCAATCTCAGGAGTTCTCGCATTGCGGTCGGTGCCCTTCGCGGACATGGCGGAACTCATCAACCCACCCAGAAGACCGAGATAGATGCAGAAAGGAAGTAGGGCCAAGTCGCCTGCCGGAAGAGTTGCGTTGCGCAGCCAAATCCCCACCACAATCGCGGTCAAGACAAGAGCCCCGATGAATAGGCCGAGCCAGGCCAACTGCCATCGGACCTTGTCCATCTTCCGGTGCATGTTACGGTCGTGCGTGTTTCGGTGATGTATTGCTTCGGCGAGTGCCGCTACCGATACCGCGACTGTCGTCTTTTCACCTTCCGTTCCCTCGCCCTCTGGTATCTCGGCGCACGGCTTTTCTTCGCCCAGCAAGTGCATGATGACTGTTCCGCGCCAATCGGCGGAGAGTTTCTTCTTGACTTCCACCCTCAACGCTTTAGCCTCCACCGCCCTTTCTTCTTCGCTCATTCCGGAGACGGCCTCTCTTTCGACCGTATGCAGATTCTCGTAACCGCCGGAGACATCACCCTGCACGGCCTTCGCCCGAGCCTTTTTCAGCAGAGCATCACATTCGACATACCAAAACTTCGGCCAGTCGTCCGGTTTTTGGCTGACTGCGTCGGCTGGCTTGTGCTGGTTCACCCACGCCTGCTTGCGTTCTATGTCCGAGAGCAAACGGAGCCTATCGGGCTGTCGGTGCGCCAAGCCAACATGCCGCCAAATGCGCATCCACCGCCCGATGGGAATATCGTCCTCGTCTTGCCGAATGTCCTTCTCGGGATAAACGCTCATAGGTAGCGCCTCTGCTGGACGACAACGGAAGTCGAAAGGATAGTTCGACACTCGACAGCCCGATCACACTGAAATGCAAAGTTTGTGGTCTATCGCACGCAATCGCTCAAGTTAAGTTTTACATTTTCATTCCATTTCCTTTTCTTATTGAAGGCGACGAACCGCTTCGGTCACGTTCGGTCAATCGGCTCCTCTCATAAAAGGCGATAACTGAATGAGCGCATCGGCAGGGAACAACAAAGGAATGATATTAACAATCCCGCCCGCCCTTGAGGTGCGTGTGTGGTGGATCCTTACAGCCCGACAGCATCGGAGTGCTCCACACTGGAAGATCATAAGGTCTTCAGAGGCAACCGGAGGATCCAAAGTGGACTGTACGACAGTCGGCATCGACATCGCTAAGAACGTGATGCAAATGCACTGGGTCGATCCTGATGCTGCAGAGGTCTTGAACAGGTTGATCAAGCGGTCGGTGTTTCTCGAGCATTTCGAGAACCGCACGCCGAGCTTAATCGGGATGGAAGCCTGCGGTGGCGCGCAGCATTGGGTCCGCGCGCTGACAAGATGGGCCACAAAGTCAAACTTATGCCCGCAAAGTTTGTTAAGGCCTTCAACATCGGAAACAACAACGATCATGCAGATGCGCGGGCACCCTGGATCGCAGTACAGATCCCCAGTAAGTCGGTATCCGCCACGCTCTTTCCGAGTTCGATGACTTATGTAGTTCTGAATATCCAGGGTTCACGACTCAAGATCTCTTGACCAACGGTGACGCACTCCGCACGGTTCGATTGCAGGGGATTACCGCGATCATGTTAAAGCGCCCGTTTGCCAACAAGGAGACGCTCCGTCTTTCTCCGTCACCAGCGCTCTTCGTGGCACTGAAGAAATGAATCACCAGACGAACTGAAGCACACGCCGGAATGTGAGCTAATGCGGGAATTGCGCCTTCCAGGCTCGTGGCACGAATACCCTCGAAAGGCCGAAGAGCTAACCTGGCATGAGTTCAAATACGACGCGGACCACGAGCGTGAATTTTTAAAATTGTGGCACCTTACTTGATAGACAAGTCGGATGATCGGGCGCGAAAAACGCTAAAGTCGTATTGGGATACGAAGGAGTCCAGCAAGTTCGAGGCGGAGCTCGGCCTTGTCCAGTTGTTGTTCAGCGAGGCTGTGATCACGCCAACCCTGAGCGTTGTCGGCGTGCCGGCACGGGCCATTGGCATTGCGTTGATCGGCATCCAGTTCGGCTATCTGGATGAGAGACCTCAACAAGCGCTACGCGGACGGTAATTATTAGAGGCCAGTTCAAAAAAGGCCGCCCAACTCGGCTGAAGATGTTCCAGCAGACGAGTGAGAAGGCTAGTCTGAGGAATGCTTCGTGAATGTCAGATCGGTGTTCGAAGCGGATGCGAAGACGACAGAAGCCATGGAGCCACGAATGAGTCCGTTCGACGACCCAACGGAATTTGCCGAGGCCGCTGCCGTGTTCGGTGCGGCGCCTGGCGATGGCCGGTCTGATGCCGCGTTCGCAAAGTCGGCGGCGATGCGAGTCGGAATCATAGCCACGGTCGGCGTAGAGAACTTTGGGCTTTCGAAGCGGTCTGCCGCGAGTGCCGCGAATCGGGGGGATCGCGTCGACCAGCGGCAGCAGATGCGTGCATCGTTGTGGTTCGCGCCGGTCAGAATCGCGCTGACAGGAATGCCGTTCGCGTCTACGCGGACGTGGTGTTTGGACCCTGGTCGTGCGCGATTGGTGGGGTTTGGCCCAGTTTTTGGCCCGCCCCAACGGCTCGCACGGACGATGAATCGACAGCCGCATATGAGAAATCGAGCTGGCCGGATTTGCGCAGCTTGTCGAGCAGCAGCCCGTGCAGCTTGTCCCACACCCCGGCCTGCTGCCAGTCGTGCAGCCAGCATGTTGCTCCAGAGCCGAACCCCAACTTGGTCGACAGATGGTTTCAACAGCTGAAAATAATTCCTTCAATAAAGTATTTCGAGTACTAAACTGAAGCTGATTCATTCAAGCAAACGCTTAGTGTGGGAATCGGGTTGTGGCTTTCAAATGAAGTGCAGCCGGCACCGGTTGTAAACCTGTCAGTCAAGCTGTGGAAAGAAATATCGAATCAGTCAGACGGCCCATCTGGACCAAGCTGTTGTAAGTGTCGATTCAACAGAGGTTTCGTCGTCGGCATGAGGTCAGCGACTTGAGCGCATTGTTTCTCTGCGGGGCCCGCCGGTGTGCGCGATCGTCCTCACTGGCAAAGTCCGAAGTGGGAGGCAGAGATGTCCGAAGCGAAACCGGACAGATCGAGCGAGAAAGACGATCGCTTTCGGGTCTCCGCGCCGAAGCTCGAATTGCCGAAGGGCGGCGGTGCCGTCAAGGGAATCGGAGAGAAGTTCTCGACGAACGCGGTGACTGGCACCGGGTCGCTTTCGGTGCCCATCGCGACTCCTGCAGCGCGCTCGGGCTTCGGACCGGACCTCGCACTGCATTACGACTCGGGATCCGGCAATAGCGTCTTCGGCCTCGGCTGGCATCTTGCCGTTCCGGCAATCACACGCAAGACGGACAAAGGCCTGCCGCGCTATGGCGACGCGAACGAGTCGGATGTCTTTCTGCTGTCGGATGCGGAGGATCTCGTCCCCTCGATGATTCAAACCGCTTCGGGTTGGATGCCGGAGCCACCGTCGCAACAGCAACGAGGCGGGCTGCAATACGAAGTGAAGCATTATCGGCCTCGGATCGAGAGCGCCTTTCTGCGCATCGAGCGCTGGAGCAATGTGGCCGACGCGTCGGACGTGTTCTGGCTCGTCTTCTCGAGGGACAACACGCAAACACTCTTTGGCGTCGACTTGGCGAGCCGCGTCGCCGATCCGCACGATCCCACGCGAATCTTTTCGTGGCTCGCATGCGAAAGCCGTGATGACAAGGGCAGCGCGATCATCTACGACTATGCCGCCGAGGATAGCCGCGGTATCGTGGCTGGCATGGTCGGCGAAGCCGTTCGGGATGCCGATCCTGCGCTGCGCACGGCGGCCCGCCACATCAAGCGCATACGCTACGGCAACTGCGAATCGTGGCGGGTCCAGCCCGATCTGTCGAAAATGTCCTGGCTATTTGAAGTCGTCTTCGACTACGGCGAGGGTCACTATGCCGAACTCCCGGCAGGCGCGCCGTCGACCGACATTCTGGCCACGGCGTCGTCGATCGCCTTGCCTGATGTCGCGTGGCCAATGCGTACCGATCCCTTTTCGAGCAGGCGAGCGGGCTTCGAGGTGCGCACCTATCGGCTGTGCCAGCGCGTGTTGATCTTTCATCACTTCGACGAACTCACGGCACGGACCGGAACGCCCGACTATCTCGTGCGCATGCTAGGGTTGAACTACGAGCAGGATCCGGTCGCCACCCGACTCGTATCCGTGACGCAATCGGGCTTCGTGTGGCACGCGGCACAACGCGCCTTCCTCAAGCGGTCGATGCCGCCGCTGAAGTTCGGTTACAGCGCCGTGCCGGACGACGCGGCATTGGCTGCCTTGCCGGTACTGCGTCCCGCAAGCGAGGGACTCGACAATTTGCCGGTTGGACTGGCTTCGAGCGAAATCGTATGGGCAGATCTGCACGGTGAAGGAATTTGTGGCGCCGTCGTGATCTCCGATGGCTTGGTCGGCTACAAACCCAATCTAGGCAATGGCGGTTTCGGCCCCTTCAGACCGCTGCGAGGCATGCCTTCGCTGGCCGCGGCTGGCGCACAGGTCAGCCTTCGGGACTTGAGCGGATCAGGCCGGCTCGACTGGGTCACCGACGAAGGCTTTTACTCCCCCGATGTTGCAGCCGCCGACAACTGGGTTCATCGCCATTTCGATGGGTTGCCACGAATCGATCGGCTGGCTACGGAGGTTCATGAATGCGATCAGAGCGGTGATGGCCTCGTCGACCTGCTGCTAGTCGAAGGACGTCGATGCACCTTCTACGAATCGCTCGCCGAGGCTGGCTTTGCGCCGGGCACGCAGACCTGGCTGACCAGGCCCGAGCAGCCCGCCACGCCGCCGCATGTGGCCGACATGACCGGCGATGGCCTGCAGGACCTGGTGACGGTGCTGAACGGATGTGTGCAGTATCGGCCCGCGCTCGGCTATGGCCGCTTCGGCGCGTGCATCACGATGGCCAATTCGCCCGTGTTCGACAGCGACGAAGCGTTCGACCCTGCGCGCGTGC
The DNA here is from genome assembly GCF_053574605.1 of Caballeronia sp. M23-90. Taxonomy (NCBI): domain Bacteria; kingdom Pseudomonadati; phylum Pseudomonadota; class Betaproteobacteria; order Burkholderiales; family Burkholderiaceae; genus Caballeronia; species Caballeronia sp. M23-90. The sequence continues at coordinate 16,017 of NZ_JBSIPA010000040.1, forward strand.
GGTTCGCCGATGTCGACGGCTCGGGTACGGCCGATCTGCTCTACCTCGGCAGCAACGGTGTGCAGCTATACCGAAATCAGTCGGGCAACGGCTGGAGTGCTCCGTGCGTTTTGCCGCAGTTTCAGTGCGTCGCGCATTCGGACGATCTCTCCGTCATCGACCTCCTTGGCAAGGGTACGGCCTGTCTCGTGTGGTCGTCACCGGCAGCGTCGCGCACCGGATGTCCGATGCTCTACGTCGATCTGATGGGCGGCACAAAGCCGCACCTGCTGGTGCGCGTGAGTAACAACCTCGGTGCGGAAACACGCGTCTCGTATGTATCGTCGACGCGCTTTTATCTCGACGATCAGCGTGCGGGCCGTCCTTGGGCGACAAAGCTGCCATTCCCCGTTCAGGTCGTCGAAGCGGTGGAAACGTTCGACTGGATCAGCCGTAATCACTTCGTCACGCGTTATGCCTATCACCACGGTTACTATGACGGCATCGAGCGGGAGTTTCGTGGTTTCGGCATGGTCGAGCAGTGGGACACGGGTCAACTGGCGGCACTCGGAGCCTCGGCTTCGTTCCCGACGCCAAGCAATATCGACAGCGCATCGCAGGTGCCTCCGGTGCATATCAAGCGCTGGTTTCACACTGGCGTCTATTTCGGCGGCGAACGTGTGTCGAAGCTCTACGCCGGTCTGCTCGACGCCAACGACCCCGGCGAATACTTTCGCGAACCGGGCCTGAACGATGCGCAGGCAAGCTCGCTGCTGGTGCCCGATACCATTCTGCCCGCAGGCCTTTCAGTGGACGAGGAGCGCGAGGCGTGTCGCGCGCTCAAGGGTGCGTTGTTGCGTGAGGAGACATACGGCCTCGATGACTCCGCACATGAGGACATGCCGTACACGGTCACCGAGCAGAACTTCACCATCGAGTGTCTGCAACCGCGGGCGGGCCTGCGTCATGCTGTGTTTTTCACGCACCCGCGCGAGTCGCTGGTTTTCCATTACGAGCGCTCGCTTGTGCCGGTCGCGGGCGGAAAGATTCTCGCGGATGGCGCCGATACAACCGGCGCAGCGTGGCAGCCAGACCCGCGCGTGCAGCATTCCCTGACGCTGCGAGTCGATTTGTTCGGCAATGTCCTCGCCGCCGCTGTCCTGCATTACGGCCGCCGTTACGACTGTGGCGATCCGACGCTGCAGGCTCAGGATGTGGCGCGTCAACGCCTGATCGACTTCGTCGCCACGGAGTCGAATTTCACCAACGCCATCTCCACAGCCGATGTATATCGCACGCCGTTGATTGCGCAATCGGTAGACTGGGAACTGCGGTTGCCGCAGCAGCAACACAGTGCGGACGGCCTGACGGCAGTGCTCGGTTTCGACGACGTTGCAGCGGCGCTGGCGCAGGCAGGCGACGGCCAGCACGACATCGATTTCAACGACACGGATTTCGCAGCGGCACAGGGCGATCCTGCAGCGAGCCAGCAATACTTCAGGCGTCCGCTGCATTGGTCACGGACGCTGTATCGACCGGACGACCTCGGAGCGTCGGCGACGCCGGCGGATCGCGAGAGGCTTCTCCCGTTGGGACAACTCGAGTCGTTGGCGTTCGGGGGAGAAAGCTATCGGCTGGCGTTCACGTCGGCGTTGTTGGCGGATGTCTACGTGCGCGGCAATGCACCGCTGCTGGCATCACCTGCGACGGTGCTCGGCAGCACACAGGTGGACGGCGCAGGCTATCGGTCCGGTGACGCGGAGCAGAGCGCGGGCCGATTTCCTTCCACCGATTCCGCCGGGGCATGGTGGCAGCCATCGGGCAGGACTTATTTATCGGCGGGGGCAACGGATACGCCCGCAAATGAACTGTTGGAAGCGACGTTGCACTTTCACGTGCCGCGACGCAGCGTTGACGCGTTCGGATCGGTCACAACCGTTCAATACGATGCCTACGATCTGCTGCCAGTGCAGACGGTCGACGCCTTGAGCAACACGGTGACGGTCGGCGAACATGATCTCCACGCGGGCACGATCGATCTGGGTGTTCAAGGCTATGACTATCGGACGTTGCAGCCCTCACGCCTGATGGATCCGAACGGCAATCGCACCGAACTGGCTTTCGACGCGCTGGGGCACGTCGTCGGCACGGCGATGCGTGGCAAGCCGGGTGAGTTGCTCGGCGATTCGCTGAGCGGATTCGAGCCCGATCTCGACGAAACGGCCGTGCTCGCACAACTGGCGGCGCCGCTGTCGAATGCAAGCGTGGCGCTCGGCAACGCGAGCACGCGTCTGCTCTACGATCTGGGTGCGTTTGCGCGGAGCGTCATGCAAGGCGGTGTGCCGCTGCCTGTCGTTGTCGAGTCGCTCGCGCGGGAGACGCACGCCGAACCCGCTGGCGATGCGTCGGTGCGGATCCAAGCCAGCTTGTCGTATTCGGACGGCTTCGGCCGCGAGATTCAGAAGAAGGGGATCGCAGCGCCAGCGCCCGACGGAACGGCGGGCGGATCAACGCGATGGATCTGCGGTGGCTGGACGGTGTACAACAACAAGGGTAAGCCGGTGCGTCAGTTCGAGCCGTTCTACACGACAACGTCGGCGTTCGAATTCGGCATGCAGGTCGGCGTTAGCCCGGTGCTTTTCTATGACCCGGCCGACCGCGTGGTGGCGACACTGCACCCCGACGGAACCTACGACAAAGTCGTGACCGACCCGTGGCGGCAGCGCGCCTACGACGCTAACGACACGTGCGCTGCAGGCGGTGCGCAGACAGGTGACCCTCGCTCCGACCCGGACATCAAAGGGATCGTAAAGTCGTACTTTGCTGCCGCCGATCCGGGCGGGATTTGGAAGACATGGTATGACCAGCGCAAGGATGACGCGCTCGGCAAACAAGCGAAGCAGGCCGCCGTGCAGGCGGCGGCTCATGTCGATACGCCCGTCACCCGTCATGTCGATGCACAGGGGCGGACGTTCCTCACGGTGGCGGACGACTACGTCGCGTGTGCGAATCATCCGCTGGACGGAACCCGCAGCGCGTTGCGCATCCGCAGTCTGCTCGACATCAGCGGACAGGAACTCGAAGTGCAGGATGCACTCGATCGGCCCGTGATGCGCTATCGCCACGACATGCTGGGGCGGCGCCTGTCTCAGGCCAGCATGGAAGCCGGCGAACGCTGGACACTGCCCGCCGTCGACGATTCCCCGGTGCGCGTCTGGGACAGTCGCGATCACGACTTCCGCGCAGCCTACGATGAATTGCGAAGGCTTCTGCATCGAAGCGTCCGGGGCAATTCTGCTTCGTCCGACCCGCGTACGCTTGCGCGCGAGTTCATGTTCGAGAAGCTCGAGTATGGCGAATCGCAAAGCGATGCGCTCGAGCTGAATCTGCGCACGCGTGTATTCCGGCATTCGGATACGGCGGGGATTGTCGTCAACTGCGCGACCATTCCGATGACGACGCGGGATGAAGGTTTCGACTTCAAGGGCAACCTGCTTCGGTCGCGGCGGCAGTTGATCGCGGAGTACGCGTCGATTCCCGATTGGTCGGCAGCCACCAACCTCGCCCAGGAAAGCTTCATCGGCGCTCAGCGCTATGACGCGCTCAATCGGATCATCCAGGCCGTCGCGCCGCATAGCGATCAGGCCGGGACTCAATTGCCAGTGCGCGTCAACGTCGTGCAGCACGCTTATGACGAAGCAGGGCGCTTGCAGCGCGTCAACGCGTGGACCGGCCTCGCGGCCGAGCCCGCAGACCTGCTGAATGCAGCGACGACGGCGCCCGACGCAGGCGTAACGGACATCGCCTACGATCCCAAAGGTCAGCGCCTGAGCATTGCCTACGCGAACGGCGTGCTGACGAACTATGGTTACGACGCCGAGACCTTCCGGCTCACATCGCTTCTGACGCGCCGTCCAACAGGGACGAATCCGGCGCCTGTGCAGCAGGTGCAGAACCTGGCCTACACCTATGACGCCGTGGGCAATGTCATTCATATCGCGGATGCCGCGCAGCAGACCGTCTACTTCGACAACGTGCCAGTCATACCGGATGCGCACTACGTGTATGACTCGACTTACCGGCTGATCCAGGCGAAGGGCCGGGAGCGCTGGCAGAACGGACTGGCGGTCGCGCATTCGTACAACGATGCGGGCACCATCGCTAGTGGCGTATTCAGCCGCGGCGCGGGCAGCTTGATGGGGCGCTACGTCGAGCAATATGTCTACGATGGCGTGGGCAATTTCACGGCGATGTCGCATGCCCGTAAGGGGCAGGATGCGCCGGACTGGACGCGTCGCTATACCTATGCCGAGGCGAGTCTGCTTGGAGGCGGGGCGTACAGCAACCGGTTGTCGAGTTCGACCGTCGATCCGTCGTATGCCGAGACCTACTCTTACGATGCGCACGGCAACATGCTGCAGATGCCGCAGTTGTCGGTGATGCAGTGGGATTTTCTTGATCGCATGCAGATGACGCAGCGTCAGCATGTGAACTCGACAGATGAGGAAGGCCTAAAGCACGACGGCGAGCGGACCTACTACCTGTACGACGCGTCGGGGCAGCGGGTTGCCAAGACGACTGTTCTGGCTACGGGCGCGGTCAAGGACAGTCGGCGATATTTCGGTTCGTTCGAGGTGTATGAGCGGGAAGGCAGTCAGGATTTGCAGCGCGAGACGCTGCATTTGATGGATGACAAGCAACGGATTGCGCTCGTGGAAATGCGTAGTTCAGGGAGTGAGGCGGGAGTGCCAGCGCAGATGATTCGGTATCAACATGGGAATCATCTGGGGTCTGTGGCGCTGGAGTTGGATGAAAGTGCGCAGGTTGTGTCCTACGAGGAGTACACGCCTTATGGGAGTACGGCTTATCAAGCGGGGGGGAGTGGGGTTGAGGTGCCGAAGCGGTATCGGTTTACGGGGATGGAGAGGGATGAGGAGAGTGGCCTCAGCTATCACTCGTCTCGATACTTCGCGACTTGGCTCGGCCGATGGACGAGCGTGGACCCAATCGGAATCAAGGACACCCTCGATCTATATGTGTATGTCCGTTGCAATCCGATTTCTGGTTCGGATCAAAGAGGGACGCAAACCACCGCCGCAGAAAACGAGCTTTTCATGACGCTAGAGATGTTCGATAAGTATCACAGCAGGGACAATATGGCTCTAGCGAACAGACTTGTCAGCGATGAGAAGTCGAACGAAGAGATAGGAAAGCGATTCGGCTACAAAGGATTTTCGGCCTGGTTGAGTGGCGAGTCCCCCGAAGACAAGGCTGCGGACGCTCGACGCTACTACGAGACAGCGCGCAGCAACTGGCTAAGCGCCGGCGGCCGAGCCTATCGAAACGAGCCCGTAATGGGTGAGGACGACCTTGGAAACGCATATGCAGGTCGTCGAATCGACACGGAGGAGGGAAAACTGCAACGACTCGTCGAACATGGTCTCGAGGTATCCGATCTTATGGCAAAGAACGCCGGCGCAACGGCAGGCTATGCGCTCGACGGCGAAAGAGGGGCTTATCTTGGCGCAACGATAGGCGACTTGGCCTCTGGCGCGGCTGGACTTGCGCAAGCGCGTTCACAGATGCAGGCGCTTTCGTCTATGCCGCACGGTCCCTCATCAATACCCGAACAGATCTACGATCCGAAAAAGCAGACATCCTTGGCGCGCTCTGAGCCTGAGGGCCCAACCTTAATGCAGGGTCCTGTTCCGCCTAAACGTATTCGGCCGAACTTGATAGCGGTGTATTTTCAAATCTTGAATCGAACCGGTCTTCCGACAGAAGCAGGTAAGGCTGTCCATTCTGAGGCAGGCGCAGCACCTCGTGGCGCTGACTTCTTCTTTTTCGGAGGGGCCGTCCTTAACGAGCTCAAGACTGTACTCACCGGCGATGCGAATGTTGGAGAGAGGATGGCAAGTGTCAGGCGGTCAGCGCTTTCGCAGTCTTTCAAGTATTCGCAAGAAAGGCAGTTTCATCCACGTACAAAAGGGCTCGTTTCAATCCGCACGGTCACGATTCTCCTCATGCGGCAGAACATCTCTATCACAAGATGAGCCTGCAGTGAATGTCGTTGGTGGTACTGGTGGAACAAGAGCTTCTACAAGCCGTGTCGAACGGGTTCAACGCTTTCACGTGCAGCAATGGTGCGTTCGATGGAAACGACAGGGGCCAGGAAGAACAGGCAAACGCGCCTCACTTTTTCCTGACGGGGATCGGCAGGCGATTTGCCGATATTTTTCGGATATGACGAATTGGACGTAACCATGTCATCACCCAAATCATTGATACCGGACTCCACTGAGCACTGGACCACTGCTCTGTCGTCGCTAGTCCGCTCAGGCAAAACCGGCCTCGCCAACGTATCGACACGCGAAGCCGTCGCCGCTTTCTTCAAAGCCCAATCAAACTTCGACATCCGCAAGTCGTTGATCAATGAGGCCCTGCGCAGGGACGAGACGCTCGTCAAGGTCGACAGGACGATCCGTCCAGCGGTGATCGACCACCTCAAAACTCTGCAACGCATCCAAGCGATCGCCCCTTCCGCCAAAGCCGCCTCGGTGCTCATCAAATCGAAGCTAACCTCCGCCTGGCACATCGCCGAAATGGGCGAATCGACCTTCGTAAAAGCCTACGGCGAGAAACTCGGCGAGAACGTCGCCCGCCAGATTCACACAAACGCCGTCAACGTCCGCCTGCGCAACGAGCACCTCTTGATGGCAGCCCACGATGCAGCAAAGGGCAGCGGCATTGCACTACTCGACGGCACGACGACATCGGCTTCCCGAAGCGCCGCCGTCAGCGAAATCCTCAAGTCCCGCGGCGCACCCTTCGACATCAGTGATCTCTTCGGCGCCGCCGATCTCTGCGAATGCGACGACTGCAACTCCGTCTTCAGCCGGGCGGCCTATTTCGTGGAGCTGCTGCAATACCTGCGCAACAACAACCTCGATTCTGAAACCCCCAATCCCAACACCGGCAAGAAAGGCTATGCCGGTACGCCGCTCGAACAGTTGTTCCGCCGCCGTCCCGATCTCGCATGCCTCGAACTGACCTGCGAGAACACCTTCACAGCCTTGCCTTATGTCGATATCGTCAACGAAGTAATGGAAGGCTACGTCGTCGATCTCGCGAATTACGCCGTCACGAAGCAAGCAAAGCTCGAAGCGTTCAACGTCGAGGGCGAACCTAGCGAGGAACTGCTGGCACAACCGCAGCACGTCAACTACACGGCCTACTGCACGCTGAAGAACGCCGTCTATCCGTTCTCGCTGCCTTATCACCAGCCCATCGACACGACCCGGGTCCTGCTCGGATTCATGAAAACCAGCCGCGAGGAGTTATTGCGCTGCTTCGCGACGGATATTGAAACCCCTCCGCCGAGTCTGTCGACCTCATCCGCGGCCGCGCTGCAAGACCTGCACCGTGAGGCGCGCCGGCGCGCCGTGCAGGCTGAAGCGCTGGGGATGACGCAGGAGGATTACATCATCCTGAACCGCGAGGCGTTCTGGCCGAAGAAGTACTTCGTGCTCGTCAAAGGCGCATCGATATCGCAGAAGAGCTATGAGCAGCAGATCGGCGTGAAGCCCATCGAGGCTTACTACGGTTACGCAACGCAATCGATGATGCTGGCCACGAATCCCGCCGCACTGCCGCGCCCGGGACTCACGTTCGTCGCCCAGTTCCTGCGCAGCACGGGCATCGAATACACCGATCTCATCGCGCTGCTGCGTACGCGCGCCATCAATCCAGGCTATCCGGATGGCCGTGCGCTGACGGTGACGGACAGCCTGCGCGAAAGCTATCGGGCGATGCAGGCGCTGGTCGGTCCGCAGGGCGATCCGAACCGCTTCGACGCGCTGATCGTGCAACTCGAATCGGCCTCGGGAACATGGCCGGGACTCGAGGCGATGCTGCATCCGGACCCTTGTCATCCTGCGGCATTGAGATCGACGCTCAAAACGCAGGATCTCGCAAACTGGGTCAAGTTCTGGTTCGAGCGCATCGGCGGTCTTATCGTCATCGAAACGGGAGATGGACCACGGCTGCCGGTCGCGGGACCGATCATCATCTCGCAGCCGCGCGGTTCCCGTCCGGGCGTGCCATCGCCCTTCGGAACGCTGGAAATCGATGGCCGCGTACTCGACTTGCGCGGCCGTGTCGTCGGGCAGGTGATGCTCGATGGCCAGGTGCTACAGACCAATGGCCAGCCCCTGCCGTCGTCGGCTCGATCGATCCTGACCGTCGAATCACCCGCTAACGGGACGGCGATTGCGGAGATCGTCAACGGCTCATTGCGCGTGCTGGGCACGGCCAACGCTCCGAGCAGGGCTTCGGCCAGGGCGTCCGCCAGAGCGACGAACAAGGCCGCGGTGCAATGGCTGCCGCCGACCGATTCCTGCGATCTGAACAAGGCCCGTCTCATCCACCTCGACGGCAGTCCGGTGACGGTTGCCGAATACGACCGGATGCAGCGCTTCAGTCGCCTGTGGCGTCGCCTCGGCTGGAGCATCGACGAAACCGACAAGGCGTTGCAAGGCTACGCGACACCCGCCGGCAATGGTCCGATCGTGCTGCCGCCCACCGTGGCGACACCATCCTCTCCGCCACCACCCGCGCCACCTCTGGCACAGCCGCAGGGCGGCATCGGCTTCGGCGCATTCACGGACGATTGCTCGGCGAATCCGTTGCCGGCGCCAGCGCCGTCGCCCGCGACGCAGACCGTTCAGCCACCTCCGCCTTTGCCACCGTTTATCCTGACGCCGGCGATGCTCGAGCAGTTCGTCGCTATCCAGAAGCTCAAAAGCGAGACGGGTCTCGAGCTGATCGCGCTGCTCGCGTTCTGGTCGGACATCAGTACGGCGGGGGACGCCTCGCTCTATGCGCGGCTCTTCCTGACCTACAACGTCACTGCACTCGATCCGGTGTTCGAGCCTGACGTCAATGGAAACTTTCTGTCGACCGCGGCCACGATCACGGACCACGTGCCCGCGTTGATGGCTGCGCTCCAGCTCGGCGCTGGCGACATCGCGCTGATCATGGCATTGCGGCAGATGCCGGATCAGCTGACGCTGTCCACGTTGTCCGTGCTCTATCGCCTTGCACTCTTTGCCCGCATGCTGGGCGTGCGGGCGCGCGAGCTTCCCCGTGTTCTTGCGGTATTCGGCGACCCCTTCGCCAATGCCGTCAGCACGCGCGAGATGCACCAGAAGTGGCGGCGAATGCAGGCGGCGGGTTTCTCGTATCAGCAAGTGGATTTCATCGTCAATCCCGCTGCGCCGCCGCTCGGTCCCGCCCGCGCTGCCGTGCTGCAACTCTGCAAGACCCTGCGCGACGGACTGAACGCAATCTCGCTGGCGAACCCGGATCCGAAGGTCGTTTCCGACGCGACCGACGACGCCGTGCGCGCCGCGACGGGGCAGCTCTACGACACGGAAACGGTCAACCGCATCGTCGGCTTGCTCGATGGCACCACGCTGTATGTCGCCTCGGCGCAGCTCCCGTCGACCTCGACCGTGCTCCCCGTGCTGGCTGCGGGTGTGAATGGCAAGGTGTCGTGCGCGCCGATCGCGACGACGCCGCCGACGCCACCGATGGTCGGCATCCAGGTAACCGGCATCCTGAGTGCGGCGGAGACGGCCGCCGCCTCGAGCGCCGCGTCGGCGGACGCGTCCTGGACCAAAGCGTTTAGCGACATCGCGCTTCTGGCGCCGCAGTTCTTCGATGATGCGCTTGGCGCAATCGCCTCCGTTGTACCCATCCGAACGACGCTGCTGGCGCCGGACGTCGTCGTGCCGGCCTCGGCGACCCCGGCATCGAGCGATCTCAACACTGCGCCCGGCAAACGCTACGCCTTTCTGAAGGCATTCATGCCGTTCTTGCGGCTGCGGCTTTCGCAGCAACTCGTAGTCGACAAGATGGCGCTGGTCTTCGATCTCGAGGGTGATGCCACTCAAGCCTTGCTGGCGAGCGTGCTCACGAGCGGAACGCCTGCGCAGCAGGCCATCGACATCCTGCTCGGCCTCGCCGGCCTGCCAGCGACTGCGCCGCCGACCTTGAGCGGATA
>NZ_JBSIPA010000410.1:0-5864 GCF_053574605.1 Caballeronia sp. M23-90
TGGCGCGGGTGTGGCCGCGAAACTCGCCGCCATGGTCGACGAAGCCAGCGCACGCCGCGAAGTCGATGTGCTGATTGTTTGCCGGGGCGGTGGTTCCATCGAAGACTTGTGGGCGTTCAACGAAGAAGTCCTTGCGCGTGCGATCGCCGAAAGCGCGATGCCCGTTGTCAGCGGCGTAGGGCACGAGACGGATTTCACCATCGCCGATTTCGCCGCCGATGTCCGCGCGCCCACGCCCACGGCAGCGGCCGAACTCGTCAGCCCGCAACGCGTCTTGCTGCTGCGCGATCTGGATCATCGGCATGCATCGCTCGCACGCGGTTTCGGCCGGATGATGGAGCGGCGCGCGCAGCAAATCGACTGGCTTGCGCGCCGGCTCGTCAGCCCCACCGAGCGGCTCGAACGCCAGCGCGTTCACTTGCGGCAATTGACGACGCGGCTTGCATCGGCGGGAGCGCGTCCGGTGCGTGATGCCCGCGCACGCTTCGCGCTCGTGCACATGCGCTGGCAACGCTGGCGTCCCGATCTCGCCGCCGAGCGTGAACATCTGATGCGGCTCGCGCAGCGCCTGGGCGACTCGCAGGGCCGCAGGCACGAACGTGCGGCGGCGCGGGTGTCGGAGTTATCGGCGAGATTGCAGGTGCTGAGTCCGCAACGCACGCTCGAGCGTGGCTACGCCGCGTTAATCGATACGCAAACGGGGCGCGCGGTGCGTTCACCGAATGCGCTGAAGCCGAAGCGGCCGCTGACCGTGCATCTCGCAGAAGGCGCGGCGGATGTCTTGCTCGCCGATGTACAACCCCGTTTATCCGACGAATTCTGAGCCCGGCACGCTCCATGCACGCGTTGGAAAGCGGCTGCGGATCATGGCTCCAAAGGCCCGTAGTTTTGACGGGCTGGCGTGTCTGCAGGAGCGTTTTTTACGCGGCTGCCATGGCTTCGTAATCGATCATGCTCATAAAAACCCGCAATTTGCGGGGTTATCCCAACTCGCCTACAATCGAGTGCTCCATTGCTTCACTCCTCACGTCCCCCAATAATTCAACATAGAAGGAAGCTCGCACCATGGAACATACCCTCCCGCCGTTGCCGTTCGAAAAGAACGCGCTTGCTCCGAACATGTCGGAAGAAACGCTTGAGTATCACTATGGCAAGCATCATCAAACCTATGTGACGAACCTGAACAAGCTGATTCCGGGTACCGAATTCGAAAACCTGCCGCTCGAAGAAATCGTCAAGAAGGCATCGGGCGGCGTGTTCAATAACGCAGCCCAGGTCTGGAACCACACGTTCTTCTGGAACAGCCTGTCGCCCAAGGGTGGCGGTGCTCCGGCCGGCGCGCTCGCCGACGCGATCAACGCCAAGTACGGCTCGTTCGACAAGTTCAAGGAAGAGTTCGCGAAGGTCGCAACCGGCACGTTCGGTTCGGGCTGGACGTGGCTCGTGAAGAAGCCGGATGGCTCGCTCGATATCGTCTCGACCAGCAATGCCGCTACGCCGCTGACCACGGACGCGAAAGCGCTCCTGACCATCGACGTCTGGGAACACGCGTATTACATCGACTATCGTAATGCACGTCCGAAGTTCATCGAAGCATTCTGGAATATCGCGAACTGGGAATTTGCATCGAAGAATTTCGGTGCCTGAGCTTTCACAAGCTCCCTGATTTCGTAAGCAATAACCGTTCGGAAAGGCATGGGGTCTAAAAATTCACGCCGTGTCCGAAATAAAAAGCCCTCTGCATAGAGGGCTTTTTGCGTTAAACGTCCGCTGAAGGTGGGCCTGTTCCTTGCTCATGCCTTGCGTTATTGCGAAAGCGAGCTCAGCGACAATTAATATTATGAGAAATAACCGCCAGCCGGTGCCTGCTACTCCACGAATGTCGACCGGGGTTGACGGACTCGACAACATCCTGGGCGGCGGCCTGACGCCTAACCGCGTCTATCTGGTGGAGGGGTCCCCGGGAGCGGGCAAAACCACCCTGGCGCTGCAATTTTTACTCAAGGGCGCAGAGGTGGGCGAGGCCGGGCTTTACATCACGCTCTCCGAGACGCGCTCGGAACTGCTCGCCGTAGCCGATGCCCATGGCTGGGAAGTCGACGCCATTTCCATTGTCGAGCTGCTTTCGGACGAAGGGCTGGACCCCGAGTACGAACAGTCGGTCCTGCATCCCGCGGAAGTGGAGCTTGGTGAGACCGTCAAGAACGTGATGCATCAGGTCGAGGCGATCAAGCCTGCCCGGATCGTGCTGGACAGCTTGTCGGAATTGCGGTTGCTTTCGCAGAATCCGCTTCGATACCGCCGGCAAATCCTCGCGCTGAAGCGCTACTTCGCAACGCGCGACTGCACGGTCCTCCTGCTCGACGACAACACCTCCGACCCAAGCGACCTTCAGCTTCACAGCATCGCGCATGGCGTGGTCAGCCTGGATCAGCTCGTACACGATTACGGCGGCGCGCGCCGCAGGCTGCGTGTGGCGAAGATGCGGGGCCTCAAGTTTCGCGAGGGGTTCCACGATTTCACGCTGGAGACGGGCGGTATCGATGTGTATCCGCGGCTGGTCGCGGCCGAGCATCACGCGGAATTTTCCAGCACGCCGTTGAGCACGGGATCGGAGGGCCTCGACGCGTTGCTCGGCGGCGGCCTCATTCCTGGCACAAACACGTTGCTGATCGGGCCATCGGGCGTGGGGAAAACGACCACCGTGGTGTGCTGCCTGATGGCGGCGTTAAAACGCGGCGAGCGCTGCATGTACTACCTCTTCGATGAAACCCTCCGCACGCTCTTGCTGCGTTCGAAGGCGCTCGGCATGGATCTCTCGCCGTTCCTTGAAAACGGCCAGTTGACGTTGCGCCAGATCGATCCGGCGGAAATGTCGCCAGGACAGTTCACAAGCGATGTGCGTGACGCCGTCGAAGAGGAGGGCGTGCGTTATGTGGCCATCGACAGTTTGAATGCGTACCTTCAGGCGATGCCTGGCGAGCGTTATCTGTTGTTGCAGATGCATGAACTGCTCGGCTACCTGAACCAGCGCGGCGTGGTGACTATGCTCGTGCTCGGGCAGCATGGAATCGTGGGCGAGGTGGAGACGGATATCGATATCAGCTATCTCAGCGATACTATGATCCTGTTCCGCTATTTCGAGCATCAGGGCGAAGTCCTAACCGCGCTTGCGGCTGTCAAGAGCCGTGGCAGTGCACACGAGCGCACGATCCGGCAATTCCGGCTGGCTCGCGGAGGGATAGAAGTGAGCGAAGCGCTGCGCGATTTCGATGGCGTGCTGGCCGGACTGCCGTCGTATCGTGGCGACACCGAAATCCTCGGGCGTGTTGGTCGTAAGGACGCGTAGCTGTGGAGAACCGAGTCCTGATCCTTGCCCCCCGCGGCCGAGATGCCGACGTCATCGGTGAAGTCCTGAGCCGCGACGGCCGCAAATGTCTGGTGTGCACCGACGCAGCAATGCTAAATGCCGAACTGCGCGCAAGCGCGGGCACGGCGTTGATTGCTGAAGAAGCCCTCACCGACGACGACATGCCGCAGTTTTTCCACTGGCTCGAACAGCAGCCGACCTGGTCCGATTTCCCACTCATCCTGCTCGCCACGAAACGCATGGAACGGCGTCCAAAGCACGCGCTCGAATTGCTCGAAAAGCTCGGCAACGTGATTGTGCTCGAACGGCCGCTGCATGCCGAAACTTTGCGGCGCGCGGTGGCGTCTTCGTTGCGCGCGCGGATGAGGCAGTACGAGGCGCGGCGTCAGCTTGTCGAGCGCGTTGAATCGCAGGAGCGGTTGCATCTGGCGCTCGCGGCCGGACGGCTGGGATCGTGGGAACTCGATGTCGAGACTGGCGCGCTGCGCTCAACCGAGGCGTTTCGCAAGATCTTCGGGCTCAAGGCGCCGACTGTGGATTACGCGCAGCTCGTGGAAGCAATTCATCCTGAAGACCGCGAGATGCGTCACAGGGCGCTCGAACGCTGCATCGAAGAGAACACGAATCTCTCGGTGGAATATCGGGCGATGTGGCCGGACGGATCGATACATTGGGTCGAGTCACGCGGCCATCCAATGCGCTCTGTTAATAGCACGACCGGCGCGGTGACGACGAGAATCATCGGTGTATCGCTTGATGTCACCGACCGGCACGCGGTCAACGAAAAGATCCTCGCAAGCCAACTCGTGGTCGAGCGTCTTAACGACACCCTAGAAAGCCGGATCGCCGAGCGGACGCAGGAACTGGCGTCGGCGAACGACCGGCTCATGAAGGAAATCAACGAACGCGCAAAGGTCCAGGCGGTGCTCGTGCAGGCGCAAAAAATGGAAGCGCTCGGGCAACTGACGGGTGGTATCGCGCACGATTTCAATAACCTACTGAACGTGATCATGGGCAACGCCGAACTGATCACGCGCGTGAGCCGCGACGAGCGCGTGCAGAACATGGCGCAGACGGTTAAGCGCGCAACCGAGCGTGGCGCCAAGCTCACCGGTCAGTTGCTGACGTTTTCACGCAGCAGCAATCTGGATCTAAAGGCCATAGACGTCATTTCGATGCTGCATGGCATGCGCGACATGCTGGCGTTATCGCTGGGAACGGGTATTCATTTCGGCACGCGTTTCAACGTGGACGAAGCCTGGACCGACGCAGATGCCAACCAGCTCGAACTCGCTGTGCTGAACCTAGGAATCAACGCGCGCGACGCGATGCCTGACGGCGGCCTGCTGACTATCACTGTGGACCGGCGCGCCTCGCCGGACAAAACCGTTCCGGCGGGGCAGTACGTGGTAATCGGCGTAAGCGACACTGGTACAGGCATTGCCCCGGAGCTGCTCTCACGCGTTTTCGATCCGTTCTTTACCACAAAGCCGGTGGGCAAGGGCACGGGCCTCGGCTTGAGCCAGGTCTACGGGATTGCGACGCAAGCCGGTGGCACGGCGCGGATTCACAGCGAAGAAGGCAAGGGCACGACCGTTGAACTATGGTTGCCTCTGCGCGAGCGGCATGTGGCCGAAGTCACCGTGCCCGAGCCATTCGAAGAGCGCTCGGACAGACATCAGCGGATCCTTGTCATTGAAGATGACGTCGATGTACGGACCTTCCTCGTCGACTGCCTGAAGATGCTCGGATATACCGTGACGGAAGCAGCACAGGGGCGCCTTGGACTCGATCGGCTGCACAGAGATAACCCTGACTTGCTGATGGTCGACTTCGCGATGCCCGGCATGAACGGGCTCGAAGTGATTTCCGAGGTAAAGCGCACGCACCCTCGATTGCCAGTAATTCTGGCGACAGGATACGCGGACGTAGATGTATCGAAGGAACGGTTGGACGGGTACGCGGTGCTCAGGAAGCCGTTTCAGATCGGCGATCTCGCGCGCACCGTGAAAGCGGCGTTGATGGCGGCGCCTGCCTGAAGATCTACAATAAGCAACCTCGACAGGGGCTTAGCGCCGTTGCGAGGTCACGTCCCAGTTGATGTCCACGCACAGCACTTCGATGCCGCGCGGCGTCGATGCAGCGATCGACGCCGTCACGCACAAGTGCGCTTCGTTAATCGAAAGATACGGCGCTGTTAGGTGAACACGATCAGGCGTGCGCAACGCTTCAATGAAATACGGTCGGCGCTCCCAGCTCGCGCCTTCCGAATGCAGCAGTGGCCTGAAACGTTTCGCGCGTTGCGAGGCCCGTGCGGCCGGCAAGATGTTGTCGCCGATCTGGCGGCCGGAGGCATCGAGTAGGAAGCAGCGTGCCGTTTCGTGGAGTTGGAGGAGGCCACGGGTTGCATCAGCGAGACCGGCGTCTTCCACCAAACGCGCCGCAGCACTCTCCAGTGCGCCTACGTAGGGCGCGAGCCGCGCCGATTGCGCCA
>NZ_JBSIPA010000411.1:0-5830 GCF_053574605.1 Caballeronia sp. M23-90
TCATCGACGGCGGGGCAGAGCGCGTGGAAAGCCTTGAGGTCATCGACGAAAAGGCGCACTTGCCAGCCGTGCTCCGCCTTGAGCTGGCGCGCGAGGCGCCAGCAGACGCCGATGTCGCCGAAGTTGTCGATGACTTCGCAAAAAATATCGCACGCGATTTCGGCATCTGCATGACCGGCCACCGCCGGGGAATTTTCCATTGAAGCAGGCATAAGTGCTGAAGCGGCGACGAACCGCTTGATCGATGGTGAACGAGAGCCCGAGTGTGGTTTGCACTAAACTGGCATTTTTGAAGATGACGATTCGCGCGCTCCGGCCTCAAAGCCGCCAGGCGGCTTCAATATGACCTCAACGCGAACTCCGCACGACACCCTGCATGACCGAACCCGACGTTTTCGACCCTAAAAAGAACCTGGCCCAGTTGCCGCACCTGCCGGGCGTGTACCGCTACTACGACGAGAACGGCAACGTGCTGTACGTCGGGAAAGCGCGCGACCTGAAAAAGCGCGTATCGAGCTATTTTACGAAGACGCTGCTTTCGCCGCGCATCGCGATGATGGTCACGCGCATTCGCAAGATAGAAACGACCGTCACGCGATCCGAAGCCGAAGCGCTGTTGCTTGAGAATAATCTGATCAAGGCGCTCACGCCGCGATACAACATCCTGTTTCGCGACGACAAGTCTTATCCGTATCTCAAGCTGACTGGCCACAAGTTTCCGCGCATGGCGTATTACCGCGGCAGCGTCGACAAGAAGAACCAGTATTTCGGTCCGTTCCCGAGCGCGTGGGCCGTACGCGAGAGTATCCAGATTTTGCAGCGCGTGTTCCAGTTGCGCACGTGCGAGGATTCCGTCTTCACCAACCGCACGCGACCGTGCCTGCTGCATCAGATTGGACGATGCACGGGACCGTGCGTCGGTTTGATCGACGAAGAAGATTACGCGCGCGATGTGTCGAATGCATCGCGTTTCCTGCTCGGACGGCAGGGCGAAGTGATGAAGGAACTCGAGCAGAAGATGCATGCGTTCGCGGCCGACCTCAAGTTCGAGCAGGCCGCCGCCGTGCGCAACCAGATGAGTTCCTTGTCCACCGTGCTGCATCAGCAGGCTATCGAAGTGGGCGGCGACAACGACGTCGATATCCTTGCGGTCGTCGCGCTCGGCGGCAAGGTCTGCGTGAACCTCGCGATGGTGCGCGGCGGCCGGCATCTCGGCGACAAAGCGTACTTCCCGACGCATGTCGAAGCCGCGCTGGCGATTGAAGATGCAATGCCAGAGGAACTGGCCGATGACTACACTGCGGAAGACATCGGCGATATCGTCATCGAGCAAGTCGAAGCAAACGCCAATGAAATCGCGTTGCCGGCTGGCACGCTTGCGTCGATCGAGCGGGACTTCGAGGCGCACGCTACGACCGGCGAAATGCAGGAGGAGATCGCCGAAACCGGCGCGGTGGAAGAATCCGAACTTGCCACTGAATCGCAGCGTCAAGGCGCGCTCGAGGCTGAGGTGCTGGAGGCGTTTATCGCGCAGCATTACATCGGCAATCGTGTTCCGCCGGTGCTGGTTGTCAGTCACGCGCCGGCGAATCGCGAACTCGTCGATCTGCTGATCGAACAGGCTGGCCACAAGGTCACGCTGTTGCGCCAGCCGCAGGGACAAAAGCGCGTGTGGTTGTCCATGGCCGAGTCCAACGCGAAGCTCGCCCTCGCGCGTCTGCTCTCCGAGCAGGGCTCGCAACAGGCCCGCACGCGATCGCTCGCGGACACGTTGAGTCTGGAAATGGATGACCTCGCGCAATTGCGCATCGAATGTTTCGATATCAGCCACACGATGGGCGAAGCGACGCAGGCATCGTGCGTGGTCTATCACCATCACAAGATGCAGACGGCGGAATACCGGCGCTACAACATCACCGGCATCACGCCCGGCGACGATTACGCCGCGATGCGCCAGGTCCTGACCCGCCGCTACGAGAAGATGGTCGCGCAAGCCGCGGCGCGGGCGGCTGAAGAGCCGGTGGTCCCGGACCCGTCTGAAGCACCGCAATCGGATGAGCCGGACGTTGCCGAACCCACGCCTTCGGGCGGGCGTTTGCCGAACATCGTGTTGATCGATGGCGGCAAGGGACAGGTCGAGATCGCGCGGCAAGTGTTCGCCGAACTGGGGCTCGACCACGGCATGCTGGTTGGCGTCGCGAAAGGAGAAGGGCGTAAGGTGGGCCTCGAAACGCTGATTTTCGCCGATACCCGCACGCCGCTCGAGCTCGGCAAGGAAAGCGCTGCGCTGATGCTGGTCGCACAGATCCGCGATGAAGCGCACCGCTTTGCGATCACCGGCATGCGCGCGAAACGCGCGAAGACGCGGCAGACGTCGCGGCTCGAGGAGCTCGAGGGCATTGGCGCAAAACGGCGTCAGCGGCTGCTGTCGCGTTTTGGCGGATTGCGCGGCGTGCAGGCGGCGAGCGTGGAGGATCTTGCGAGTGTGGAAGGGATCTCGCAGGCGCTGGCTGAGCAGATCTACCGGCAGTTGCATTGAGCGCAACGTCCGGCCGTCCGGCCCGTCGGCTTGTGACATATAAGTCGACGCGGCACAATGGCACCTCTCAATAAGAGTCACGCCCATGCCGTTCAATTTCCCGATCTTCCTGACGTGGCTGCGAATCGTGCTGATTCCGCTCGTCGTGGGCGTCTTCTATTTGCCGGACGTGATGATGAGCCCGGACCATCGCAACCTGGTCGGCATGGTCATCTTCGTGCTCGCCGCGCTGACCGACTGGTTCGACGGCTATCTGGCGCGCAAGCTCAACCAGACATCGGCGTTCGGCGCGTTTCTCGACCCCGTCGCCGACAAGCTCATGGTCACGGCCGCGCTGCTGATCCTCGTGCAACTGATGCGGCTGAACGCGGTGATTGCGCTGGTGATCGTGGGGCGTGAGATCACCATTTCCGCGTTGCGTGAATGGATGGCGCAGATCGGGGCGTCGAAGAGCGTTGCCGTGAATTCGCTTGGCAAGTTCAAGACCGTTTGCCAGATGGTCGCGATCCCCATGCTGCTCTTCTACGGGCCGCTGAAGATATCGGGTACGCCTATCGTTATCGATACACGCATGTGGGGTCTCTGGCTGATCTACGTTGCTGCATTCCTCACCGTATGGTCGATGCTCTATTACATGAAGCTCGCCTGGCCGCAAATACGCGAGCGCGGCGGCATGCTTTAACCTGTGTACGAGATGGTTGATTGCAGTTAAAAGTGATGGGGCGCATACAAAGCTCTTGACACCAAAGTTGGGGTTCTCCATAATCTCGTTTCTGTCGGATGCACGCGAAACAAGACATCGCAACGCAGCGTCTGATGAAGTACAAAAGCAGTAATTTGGCAGAAGAAGTCGGCAAGATGCGGGAGTAGCTCAGCTGGTAGAGCGCAACCTTGCCAAGGTTGAGGTCGCGAGTTCGAGCCTCGTCTCCCGCTCCAGATTCAGAGGTCGTCGGCAATGGTAAGTCGACGACTGGCAGTAGATTGCAAGGCAAGATGCGGGAGTAGCTCAGCTGGTAGAGCGCAACCTTGCCAAGGTTGAGGTCGCGAGTTCGAGCCTCGTCTCCCGCTCCATTAAAAGGGGAAGCAAAGCTTCCCTTTTTGTTTGGTGGCCCGGATCAATGTACTGCTCGGATGGGTTTGCCAGGCACGGTACGTTTCATGTAGCTCCCGCTTCTGGCGCGATAGCAAAGCGGTTATGCAGCGGCCTGCAAAGCCGTTTAGGCCGGTTCGACTCCGGCTCGCGCCTCCAGGATTCAAAAGAAAAAAGCCCTGACTTGGTCGGGGCTTTTTCTTTTGGCATTTGCTATACATGGCTCATTCGGCATCGAAACTTATTCAGGTGAATCCATGACCGACCTCAATCCGGAATTCAAATGGCAGTGGGCTGCGTTCAGTGAGCTTGGCGCACGCGATGTCTACACCATGCTCGCTGCCCGCAGCGAGGTGTTCGTGATCGAGCAGCAGTGCTTGTATGCCGACATGGACGGTCAGGATCCCGATGCATGGCATCTGCTTGTCCATAGCCAGAAGGCCAACCCTGAACTGGCCGGTTATCTGCGCGTTCTGCCGCCGGATGAACCCGGCGTTGCGGCGAGTGCCGACGTGCGCATCGGCCGTGTCCTCACGCGGGCGCCGTTTCGCGGTATCGGACTCGGTCAGGCGATGCTCGAACGCACGCTTACGCATATCGAAGCGCAATGGCCCGGGCACGCAACCCGTCTGCACGCGCAAGCTCATCTGCAGCGCTTCTACGGAAGCTTCGGCTTCGAGCCCATCTCGGATATCCATCTCGACGACGACATCCCGCATATCTGGATGCGTCGTGTAATGCCAAAACGCTAGGACGTCGAATCGATCACGCGCCGTACATCGGCCGTGATGTTTTCGATGGGATCGGTCTCGGTCGCGAGCAGGCGCGCGTGGCCGTGGGTATCGAAGATATAGACAGCCGAGCTGTGCGTCACGTCGTATGCGCCCGACGGATCGCGCTTCTCCATCTGGTAAGCCACGCGATACCGCTTCGCAAGCCCTTCGATTGCCCCATCCGTGCCCGTCAGGCCGATCGCATGTTCCGCGTCGAACGCACGCACGTACTCGTGCAGCGCGGCGGCGGTATCACGGGCCGGATCGACGGTGATGAACGCAATACGCGTGTTCCTGGCGTCGGGGCCGAGTTGCTGCAGGACCTGCATCAGCCGCGCCATGGTCTCCGGACAAACGTCCGGGCAGTGCGTGTAGCCGAAATAAACCAGCGTCGTTTTCCCAGCGAACGACTGCCCGGTGGCGGGTTTGCCCGTATCGTCGGTGAGATTGAAGTCAAGGTCGGGGAGATGGCCGGTGACATCGGCGAGCTTCCAGGGCGCCGCGTCGTGATGCGAGCACGCGGTGAGGGATGCGCTGAAAACCAGCGCGGCAAGCAGGGCGGACACGCGGCCTGCGCGATGAAACCGGAACCAGGAAAGCATTTTGCGACTCGGACAAAGTGGAACATCAAGGCGGCAGATCAGCCACGTACGGCCGATGTACGAACAACGCAGGACAACCCGCGTTTGATTCGTCACAAGATGTTTCGTGACGCCATGCGGGCCGACTTTATCTCAGAATAGAGGCCTTCGCCGCGAGACTGTGATTCCACGCACGCTTTCGTGGCGATTTGCCGCACATTACGGGATCGTGGTGCGCGGGTTTATCGAAGCAATTTGCAAGATTCGAGTGCACGGTATTGGGTGTTCGTTCGTTATGCAGTGCATCCATGCCGCTTTCTCCCAAGGGCGTTCCCGTTTTGGGCGTACCGAACAGGCCGACAAGCGCTTTGACATGCGCACACTTTCCCGGCCGTTCCCGGCTAAAAAGGCAGATATCGATGCAAAACCTTCCTGAAAAACTTCCACTCGCCGAGACTGCTTTTTTCTTCGATTTCGACGGCACGCTCGTCGAACTGGCTTCCACGCCTGACGGCGTCGTCGTGTCGCCAGCAGTGGCGCCGATCCTGACCGCGCTGCGCCGCGCGACCAACGGCGCGGTGGCGATCGTGTCGGGGCGTGGTATCGACAGCATCGACTCGTTTTTGAAGATGCCTGACATCCCCGTCGCCGGTCTTCATGGCGCGGAGCGCCGGGACTCGAATGCGGATGTGCATCGCGTGGGTTTCAACGACGAACGCCTGATGCGCATGGAACATGTGCTCGAAGGCGTGATGAAGGCGAATCCCGGCATGCTGCTGGAGATCAAGGGCGCGGCGCTCGCGCTGCATTATCGCAACGCGCCGGAGCGCGGCGCCCTTGATCTCCA
>NZ_JBSIPA010000412.1:0-5826 GCF_053574605.1 Caballeronia sp. M23-90
TTTTAAACGCAGCAGCACCGGGCGGTTTGAAGCCTGCTCCTGCAAGCCGACTTCGAGAGGCCTTCTCCCATCTTCGATACAGCATCACAAGCTCTCGCTCATGTTCGTGACACACCGCAGAAATAGACCGCCATTCCAGTATCGATTCGAAGCGGCACGTGCTGGGGCCATCTCTGCGCCTTTATGTTCACCAAGCTCGACCTGTTGGATTGCGGAGTTGCGATCACAGTGGGGCCTCGGCCGCCGGGGCCAGCGGGACCGGCTTGGCGTCCGGCGATGAGGCCCAGTCGCTGCGGCGTACATGATGGATGATCAACGGAATGCCCGTAAATACCACGATCCCCAAAACAACCAGTCCGACATACATGGCGGGCGAGCCTACCGGCAACTGGTCTGGCGGAAAAAAGGACACGACGAAGCTGAAGATCACGCCGACGAATCCTATGCCAGCAATGATCCACATGCCGGCAAGGCCTCCGGGAACCTTAAACGGCCGCGCAAGTTTCGGCGCGGAATAGCGCAGCTTGATCGCAGCCGCATACATCAACATGTACGCAATCAGGTAAAGGGCGACGGTCATTGCGGAGATCAGGAAGAACACGACTGAGACATCGTGGATCACGAAGTAAAAGCACGAGATGAGTGTGACAATCACGCCCTGGATCAGGAGGATATGGGTGGGCATGCCCTTGCTGTTCTTTGCCTGCAGGATCGGCGGCAACTCGCCTTCATGGGCTGTTTCTAGCAATCCACGCGACGGACTACCGAGCCACGCCAGAACACCGCTGATCGCACCAATGCCGACGAGCAGCGACAGCAGCGAAACGACCCATCCCATGTGCCAGATATCCGTGATCACCGCGCTGAACGCATCGAACACACCCGACTGTAGCGATATCTTGTCGTAAGCAAGGATACCCGCGACTGGTAGCGCGCCGAGCGCGAAAATGAGGACCGAGATAATAGCGCCCAGAGCAATCGCGGCAGGGAAACCCCGACTCGGGCTGCGCATGTCAATAACATGGACTGCCTGTACTTCGACGCCGGCGAACAACAGCACGATTCCCGCCAAGAACGCGATCGTACCGAAGCCATGAATAGCTGGCCAATAACGGGCGTGGCCATTTGCCGATAACGCCGGGTTCGTCAAGTGCTGCCAACCTAGCGGGTGTCCGGTATGGATCCAATAGCCGAGCAATATCAGAAGCACGATCCCAGGAACGATCGTCCCAACGATGAAGGTCAAGTTGGCGATCCTTGCGAAAACCTCGACGCCTTGCAATACGACCCATGTCGAGAGCCAATAGGAAACGATGCAGAAGATGCCGACGTAGACACCGTTGACCGCCAAAGTTGGCCGGCCCACGGTGTAGGCGATCGCGGCCGCCCCGAAGGTCAGCGCGACCGGATACCACACGACGTTCTGAATCCATTGCAACCAGATCGCAAGAAATCCCCAACGGGTACCGAATGCTGCACCGACCCAGGAGTAGATGCCTCCACGTTTATCGGCAAAGGCACCGCCGAGTTCAGCGGAAATTAGCGAAGCGGGAATCAGATAGAAAATTACGGTAAAGGCAAGATAGACGAACATCGTCATTTCTTCCTTCGCCAACAATGGCAGACCGCGGAGGCTCGTAACCACCGCGGCGGCCGTCATCAGCCCGATCGACGTGACACTCAGATACGTACCTTTTTTTGCCGTCGCAGTCATCTCATGCTCCGCGTGTTTGGGCTTTTAGATTCAATCATGGTGGAAGCTCGGACCCGCCTTCGAGTGCGGCACTGGGTTTTCCGACAGATGCGCAATGGCGCGCTTGATATCGTCGAGCAGCAATGCGGCCATGTCGTGCGTAATACCTCGCCGAATCAGGATCCGCTGCACGATGGTGTCCTCGCGATCGGACGGCAGCTTGTAGGATGCAATCTGCCAACCCCGCATGCGGACCCGGTCGGATAGATCGAATAGCGTAAAGCCTGCGGTCCCAGGGTTGCGCAACTTGTAGCAGACAGCAGGAAGTGCTCCACGTCCGTCGTACACCATCTCGAGCGCGCTAAGTTTGGCCAAGCCGTCGGCAAGAAACTGCGCCGTTTCGGCGCATTCCTTTTGAATGTGCGTATAGCCTTCATGCCCAAGGCGAAGCAACATGTAGTACTGCGCGATGATTTGCCCAGCTGGTCGCGAAAAATTGAGCGCAAACGTGGGCATGTTACCGCCCAGATAATCGACCATAAAGATTAGGTCGTCAGGAAGGTCCTTGACGCTGCGCCACACGACCCAGCCCACCCCGAGCGGCGCCAATCCGTATTTGTGTCCGGACGCATTGATTGACTTCACGCGCTCGATGGTAAAGTCCCATTCCAATTCTGGCTGGAGGAACGGGGCGACGAATCCGCCGCTTGCGGCGTCCACATGAATTGGAATATCGAGTCCGACATCGCGTTGCAGTGCGTCCAGCGCCCCAGCAAGGGCCTTGACTGGTTCGTATACGCACGTGAAGGTAATGCCTAGCGTCGCGACTACGCCAATCGTGTTTTCATCGCAATATGCAGACAGTTGCTCCGGCTGCAGGCCGAGGGAATCACCGCTTAGCGGGACCTGACGAAGCTCAACATCAAAGTAGCGGGCAAACTTATCCCAGCACACCTGTACCGGGCCGCACACAATATTTGGTTTGTCTGTTGACTTTCCCGCGGCTTCACGACGCTTTTTCCATTGCCATTTGAGTGCCAGTCCACCGAGCATGCAGGCCTCGCTCGATCCGGTAGTGGAACATCCCGTGGTTTCCCAAGACCGGGGAGCGTGCCACAAGTCGGCAAGCATGTGAACACAACGCTTCTCGATCTCGGCGGTCTGCGGATACTCGTCCTTGTCGATCATGTTTTTATCGATCGAAAGGTCCATCAGACGACGGACTTCATCGTCCGCATAGGTGGTGCAAAACGTCGCGACGTTTTGCCGGGAGTTCCCGTCCATGAATAGCTCATCACGCACCAGATCGAAAACCGCCCGCGGCTCTGACGAACCCTGCGGAATGCGATACTTTGGCAGCGATGAACGGGATATCGTCGCGGCATATTCGTCGGCAACAGCATCGGCGTTCGCGGATGCGGGTTTGAGGAATGTCATTGCTTATTTACTCCGTGGCTGAAAATGGGGCTGATCCAGCGTCGATTCTATGATGGGCGACGCAAGGTTACGGCGCCTGTCCTTGAGGGAATCCCGAAACCCGGTCTCCGAAATCTCTTGCGTTGCGTATCCAACGCAATGTGGTGGGTCAATCTCCCAGACAATCAAGGCTGAAGTGTATTTTTTAGCGGCTACGGGAAAGCCAAGGCAACTCGCGAACGGGCGCGCGCGGTGCGCTTCGAGCGCAGGCGCCGTTCCAAAGCGGTCAAATGCTTTGCTCGATACAGAGTAGTTGGTTGGCTTGGCGTGCGAAAGGATCGGAAACTACTCACTCCCTGTTTCTCGTACGAGGCGTGCGCTTATTCCACCGCACGACGCGTTCCCTATCGCTGACGCCGGAGGGAGAGGCCTTTCTGCCTCACGCAGCCACCCTCGTAGAAGCGTAGAAGCTCGCGATTCGGCGATTGACTCGGCCTCGTCCGGTCGCTCCGGCCTCTCAGGCGTGTTGAAGATTACTGTTGTTGTCCGTTAATTTTGCTAGCGGCGTCCACAGAAGCGCTAATGGTGTCCATTGCACGTTGGTCGGGGCATTTCCTCAACGAGCGACTGTCCGGCATGTACGCTCGCCACGCCGGGCGTGCTCCTGTGCAGCCGCCTGCCAAGTTGGAAGCGCGTGTACTTAACCGCACCCTCAAGCACGAACCAGCCGACGGTTCGACACACCGGAGTAGCTACAAGCTCGCGGCAGAGCTGGGCGATGTGTCGGTCTTGGCCGTGCAGCGCATCTGGCGCAAGCACGGTATCAAGCCGCAGCGCCTGGAGCGGCACATGGTCTCTATGACGTTGCCCGCGAATTTCGGATCCCTTAACTGAGTGAGATTATGCCACCCGTTGGTTCTGGGCAGCGTACCAGTCCCGCTCGAACTGCATCGGACTGACGTAGCCCAACGTCGAGTGCAAGCGCGAATGATTGTAGAAGCTCAACCAGTCGATTACCTCGTCCATCGCTTCGCGACGCGTTGCAAAGCGATGGCCGAGGATGCGTGCACGCTTGAGCGATCCCCACAGGCTTTCGGTCGGCGAATTGTCCCAGCAATTTCCCTTGCGGCTCATCGAACTGCGCATGCCGTAGCCTTTGAGCAGGTCCTGGAAGTCACGACTGCAATACTGGGCTGCCACGGTCACTGTGGAGGATCAGGCCCGCTTGCGGACGGCGGCGAAACCACGCCATACGCAGCGCATCAGACACCAGCTCCGTGCGCATGTGCGGCTGCATCGACCAGCCCACCACCTGACGGCTGATATGACTGATATGACTTCCCGTGTCAAGAGAGATCGGTTTTCGGTTTTTCAGGGCGCTAAATTTCCTGAGGGCGACGTAGCAGTAAGTCTCGACGGTGGATCACCCTGATATCCGCGGGTTGGTTACCGCATTACAGTGTTCCGCCCAATGAGCCTGCCGCTATCTGAAGCCGCAAATCGGATGACAACCGCTGCATAGCCGGAGCGCGGGTTACTCGTGTGCCGGGCTACGCCGCCTTCAGGAAACTTCTTCAGATTGCTGCTTTTCAGTGGCCGGCAGGATGAAGCTGGTGTGTGGGCTGGGCACCGTCCGGTACAGCCTGGGACATTGACAGTCTGAGGTCGGTCGTCAATAGTGGAGAGCAATGGGTTAAGCCGCGAGTCGCGTTTTATAAAATCGCTGCACGAAAGCAGCAGGCGACAGATAGTCAAGACGGGCTTGCTTGCGTTGCCGGTTGTAGAAGATCTCGATGTATTCGGTGATGGCCTCGGCGCGCGTCGTGAACCGGCGGTGATGCACGAGTTCGTTTTTGAGCGACCCCCAGAAGCTTTCCATCGGCGCATTATCGTAGCAATCGCCTTTGCGACTCATGGACATCGTCATGCCGAACTGCTTTGCTAGATCCCGATAGTCATGCGAACAATATTGACTGCCACGATCCGAATGTAGGATCAAACCGGCTGAGGGCCGTTTAAGTGCGACCGCGGCAAATAGCGCCTGCATTACCAAGGTGCGGGTCATACGTTCGCTCATGGCGTAGCCGACCAGCTCGCCGTTGAACAGATCCTTGATGCCGGCTAGATACAACCAGCCCTCATCTGTCCACACGTACGTGATATCACTCACCCAGGCCTGGTTCGGCATGCTCATGTCGAAGTTGCGTTCCAGCAAATTCGGTGCGACTGGCAAATCGTGCTTCGAATCCGTCGTGTTTCTGAATTTGCGCTTCTGCTTGCAACGCAGTCCCAGCTTGGTGCGAATGCGCCTAATGCGGTGAAGGCCAACGCACACGCCATGATCAAGCAGATCCGCCTGCAATCGCTCGCGCCCATACGTTTGCCGAGTTCGTTCGTGCGCCGCTACAATCTCGATTTCAAGGCGCGCGTTCTCTTGTGCACGTGGCGAGTCGAGCCGTCGGCGCCAAGCGTAGAAACTGCTGGCCCCTAGCTCAAACACACGGCACAGCACGGAAATCGGGTAGTCCTGTCGCATCGTTTCGATCCGGTCACATCTCACCGCGACTCCTTCGCGAAATAGACCGTCGCTTTCCTAAGAAACTCACCTTCACGCTGGCGAGTCCTGAGGCTGTAGTGAATATCCAAATTGCGCCGCGCGGCGATGAAGCTGTTTGATGACACGGTCCCTGTACTGCTGTTCGTAATGATGCGCACCC
>NZ_JBSIPA010000413.1:0-5809 GCF_053574605.1 Caballeronia sp. M23-90
TGCGAGCTTGCCGGTCAGTGCGCCGCTTTCCACCGACACCACTTCCACGCCCAGCAAATCGGGCAGCGTGCCGCGCTGGCGCTCGCGCAGGTGTTCGATGGTGACATCGGGACGAAGTACGGCCATATGGGGGAGTCCTTGGCTGAAAAGGTGGCTGATTGATGGGTGCGTGGATTGAAACAAGCAAATCCGATAGTATCAACGGCTCGAACTTTTCACTTATTACAGCGCTTACAGTACGACAGCGTCTCCAGGCGTCCATTTTGGAACCCGTCGTGCCGGCAAAACACGTGGAATGGATCTATGACGGTGATCGTGGTGGCAAATCCTAAGGGTGGCGTGGGCAAAAGCACGCTTTCGACGAATCTGGCCGGGTATTTCGCCGCGAACGGCGAATGGGTCGCGCTGGCGGATCTCGACAAGCAGCAGTCCGCGCACGGCTGGCTGGGGCTGCGGCCCGAGACGCTGCCGAAGATCGAAGAATGGACCACCAACGTGGACGCACCGACCAAACCGCCAAAAGGTCTGGAAAAAGCGGTCATCGATACCCCCGCCGGGATTCACGGCACGCGTCTCGCGCTGGCGCTGGAACTGGCGGACAAGGTGATCGTGCCGCTGCAGCCATCCATGTTCGATATCCTCGCCACGCAGGAATTTCTCGAACGCCTGCAGAAGGAAAAGGCGATTCGCAAAGGAAGTATCGAGGTGGGCGTGGTCGGAATGCGCGTCGATGCCCGCACGAAATCCGCGGATCAACTGCACCGGTTTGTGGAGGGGCTCGATCTGCCGGTGCTCGGATATCTGCGCGACACGCAAAACTACGTGCAGGCCGCCGCGCACGGCCTGACCATCTGGGATGTGGCGCGAAGCCGGGTGGAGAAGGATCTTGAGCAGTGGCAGCCGATTATCGAGTGGGTATCGAAGAAGTAGGGATCACCATGAAAAACGCCGGTGGCTTTTTAAGGCCACCGGCGTTTTTTACGTCCAGCTTTGCGTCGGAACGTGATCGCGGTTTCCCTTGATCCGGTTCTTTTCATCGACGAAAACCAGGTCCGGCTTCCAGCCCGCTTTCAGTTCGGCTTCGTCAACCAGCGCGAACGCCGCGATGATCACGAGGTCGCCCATTTGCGCGCGCCGCGCCGCCGAACCATTCAGCGAAATCATGCCGCTGCCGCGCTCGCCCTTGATGGCGTAAGTGGTCAGCCGTTCCCCGTTGTTCACGTTCCAGATATCGATCTGCTCGTTCTCGAGCAGATTTGCTGCTTCCAGAAGGTCTTCGTCGATTGCGCACGAGCCTTCGTAATGCAATTCGCAATGCGTCACCGTTGCGCGGTGGATCTTCGATTTCAACAGCGTTCGCTGCATGCGTTCCTCGTTCAGACTTCCAGATTGTCGATCAGCCGCGTCGTGCCGAGCTTCGCTGCAGCCAGTACCACGAGCGGCGCGGCGGTGTCGCCGGAACCGGGCGGCAGCAGGTCGACGCGCTTTCTCACCGCGATGTAATCCGGCTGCCAGCCGCGCTGAGCAAGCGATTCCACAGCTTCTTTTTCTATCGATGCAAAGTCGCGGTTGCCCGAAAGCACGGCGTCGCGCACGCGATTCAGGGCTTGCGCCAGCACCGGCGCTTCGGCGCGCTCGGCTGCTGCCAGAAAGCGATTGCGCGAACTGAGCGCAAGACCGTCGGCGTCGCGCACGGTTTCGGCGGCGACGATCTCGGTCGGCAGCGCGAATTGATGGCACATCTGCCGCACGATCATCAACTGCTGGTAATCCTTCTTGCCGAACACGGCCACGCGCGGCTGCACGCACGACATCAGCTTCATCACGACCGTGCACACGCCCTGGAAGAACCCGGGACGGAACTCGCCCTCGAGGATGTCGCCCAGATTGGTCGGCGGATGCACGCGATATTGCTGCGGCTCCGGGTACAAGTCCGCTTCGGTCGGCGCGAATAGCACATACACATTCTCGGACTGAAGCTTCTCTATATCGTCCTGCAGCGTGCGCGGATATTTCTCGAAATCTTCGTTCGGCCCGAACTGCAGCCGGTTCACGAAGATACTGGCGACGACCGGATCGCCGTGCTGGCGCGCGAGGCGCATCAGCGAAAGATGGCCTTCGTGCAGATTACCCATGGTCGGGACGAAGGCGGTTCGGTTCTGGCCGCGCAACTGATCGCGCAGTTCATGGATCGAGCTAATGACTTTCATCTAGCGGGTGACTCCTTGCGGGCTGCGCGAAAAAATAGGCGGCGCCGAGGGGGAAAAGGAAAGGGTTGTGCAAGATCGCGACAAATAGACGGCATTCACGCTCAAGCCGGTGAATACGCGAGTCTCACGTAGATGGGCGCATACGGTTCGGCCTGGGTAATCTCGATCAGCGATTCGCGCGACAACTCCAGCATGGCGATGAAGTTCACGATCACGACGGGTATGCCGCGCGTGGGATCGAAGAGATCGCCGAATTCCATGAAACGGGCGTTTTGCAGACGCCGCAGGATCACGCTCATGTGTTCTCGCACCGACAACTCTTCGCGCGAGATCTTGTGGTGCTCGACCAACCTTGCGCGTTTGATGACGTCGGCCCAGGCTGCGCGCAGGTCGTTGACATCGACGTCGGGGAAGCGCTGCGCCGAGCTTTGTTCAACGTAGACTTCGGCGCGCAGGAAGTCCCGGCCAAGCTGCGGGATGTGATCGAGGCGCTGCGCTGCAAGCTTCATCTGCTCGTATTCGAGCAGGCGCCGCACGAGTTCGGCGCGCGGATCTTCGGCTTCTTCGCCGGTATCCGCCTTTTTCACCGGCAGCAGCATGCGCGACTTGATCTCGATCAGCATGGCCGCCATCAGCAGATATTCCGCCGCGAGCTCCAGGTTCGATTCGCGGATCTGGTCGACATAACCAAGATACTGGCGCGTCACGTCCGCCATCGGGATGTCGAGGACGTTGAAGTTCTGCTTGCGGATCAGGTACAGCAACAAGTCGAGCGGACCTTCGAACGCCTCGAGAAATATCTCGAGCGCGTCCGGCGGGATATACAGATCCGTTGGCAGCTTCCAGAGCGGCTCGCCGTACAAGTGCGCGAACGCTACGCCGTCGATGGTATTTGGCGTGGAATCGGTCGCGGGCGCGGCGAGCGCGGCGGCGCGGTCGTCCTTGGCCGTTCCCGAATGATCCGCAGCGTGCTGCGCGTCGCGCGCGGAACTCACGTTCAGAAGTTCTGGTAATAGACGTAGGACGTTTGCTCGACGCGCGATGTCTTGAGCTTCGCGCGTTCGTCGAGGTCGACCGGCTGCTTGTCCCACAGGAGCGCGCGGCCCTTGCGCTGTTCGTCTTCCAGCGACGGCTTTTGCTCTTTCAGCTTGTTGATGAATTGGGTGATGTCCGACTGGTACATGATTCGACTTCCGTTGGATCAGAGCGATTCAGAAACGGGCGCGGCGCTGCGAAAAGCGAAAAATTTGAAACGCCGCCGGGAACAAGCGCAATTTTACCGCAAGCGTCAGGGCACGGCGCGGAAACCGGGGGAAACAGCGTGCGTTGGTCATTCGGTCTATAGAAATGGCCGGGATCATGAGCTTGCGAGGGTTTATTGGAAACGCTGTCATTAATTGCAAAACTGCGGAACAAGCACGCTCACGCGCCGTCCAAGCCGCACTTTCTGTATTTTCAGGCTGCGCCAGACGCTTGTTCTGCGCGCCTGAGCGGCGGGTGGCGCCAAGAAATTCGAACCCGCCCGAACGGCCGTTTTTGGGACAGCCGGCGCTGCCGATGTGGTGAAATAGCGCCTGCCGGATCGACCTCTCGTCCGGCCCGAGCTTGTTCATTGTCTTTATTCAACCTGGAGGTCACGTTTGGCGGGGCGCCTGTTTGATCCGCTGCGCTTCAAGCGCGGGCAAGCCGAGCATCGGCGGCTGGAAACGCCGCTGGTTGCATCGTCGAAAGCGCCTTTTCGTGCGTCCTCAATCGTGCGGCGCGCCGTCTGGTCGCTCCACGCGCTGGCGCTTTGCGCCTTCGCCGTGCCCGCGCACGCCAAATATGACGTGGATATCGATGCGCCACGCAGCATCCGGTCGCTCCTGAAAGACCATCTGGATTTGTCGCGATTCAAGAAGCGCGACGACATCAGCGACGAACAATTCGACTTCCTGGTCACGGCCACGCCGCAGGAAGTGCGCGATCTCGTCGCCACCGACGGCTATTTCACGCCCGTCGTGCGCACCGACGTCAAACATGAAGGCGACAAACGCTCGGTGACCATTTCGGTCGATCCCGGTCCGCAAACCAAGGTCGCATCCGTTTCGCTCACCTTCAAGGGCGCGATCACGGAGGAAGACCGCGCGCAGGAGAACACCGCGCGTTTCGCTTTTTCCGTCCATGAGGGCGATCCGTTCTCGCAAGGCGCGTGGGACGACGCAAAGAACGCGTCGCTGAAAGCGCTCCAGTCGCGGCGTTACCTGGGCGCGAAAATTTCGCAATCGAAGGCGAGGGTGAATCCGCGCACGCATATCGTGGATTTGTCCGTCACGTTCGATAGCGGCCCGACCTTCACGTTCGGCAAGCTCGACGTTTCAGGCGTGCGGCGTTATCCCGAGCAGATCATCCACAACGTCAACCCGATCCACGAAGGCGATATCTACGACGTCGCCCGCGTGAACGAATTGCAGCGCCAGTTGCAGAACACGCCGTATTACGCCTCGGTTGCCGTCGACGCCGATAACGACGTGACCAAGCCCGTCGAAACGCCGATGCACCTGAAGGTCAGCGAGTACCCGTACAACAGCGTGCGCTACGGCGTGGGTTACGCGACCGATACCGGGCCGCACATCCAGGGCGCCTACAGCTATCTGGATACCTTTGGAAAGGCTTATCCGTTCACGGTGTCGGGTCGTATCGACCAGACGCAGCAATACGGACAGGTCCAGCTCGCCATGCCGCCGGGCAGCCGGGCGTGGGTGAACAGCGTGCTGGCGTCGTACACGAACACCAATGTGTCCGATACGCGCATCTACAGCGCGCGTGCCGGCGTGCAGCGCTCGCGCTCGCTGCAGAACATCGACACCACCTATTCGCTGCTTTTCTATGCTGATCGGCTGACGCAGAACGTCGGACCGCCTACAACAAGTCGCGCGCTGGTACCTTCGTGGCAATGGGTGCGCCGTAACGTGGACGATCCGCTGTTTCCCCGCTCGGGCAACCTGATTCGTGCCGAGGCCGACTTTGCTGTCAAAGGCCTTCTCACCGATCAGACTTTCGGCCGCGTGTACACGAACCTGCTGCAGTACCTGCCGCTCGGCAAGAACGACTTGTTCGTATTCCGCGCTGAATTCGGCGGGGTGTTCACCGCGGGCGGCTCGAGCGGAGTTCCGGCGTCGCTGCTGTTTCGTGCGGGTGGTGCGAATTCGGTACGAGGTTACGGCTATCAAAGCATTGGTCATGACGTCGACGGCTCGGTGCTCCCGGTCAAGTACCTGATGACGGGAAGCGCGGAGTATCAGCACTGGTTTTCACATGACTGGGGCGGCGCGACGTTTTTCGATATAGGCGCGGCCGCCGACACCTGGAGCGAGCGCGTGTTCGAACCGGGCGCGGGCGTGGGCGTGCGCTGGCGCAGCCCGGTCGGCCCCGTGAACGTGGACATTGCGTATGGTTTCAAGAACCGGGATATCCGTCCGTACCTGACGCTCGGGATCGCCTTTTGATGAGTTTGCATAACGTGTTTTTTCGCGCATGACGGAACAGAACGGCCGGTCGCCCGCAGAACAATCGGATCCCTCGGAGGGCCGGGGGGAGGGCGCGCCGGTCCCGGGCAA
>NZ_JBSIPA010000414.1:0-5799 GCF_053574605.1 Caballeronia sp. M23-90
TACCGCCGTGGCCGGTCCTTTGTACCGGCCACGCCAGTCTTCGGTGAAGGGCGCGAGGTCGGCGCCCTGGGTCAGGACCGCGTCGGCTCCGATCTCGGTTTTCAGGGCTGCGATCAACCTCGTGACGTCATTCATGTTCCAGTTCCTTGGGAAGGGCACCGGCTGTCGCTCGAATCAGCTGAAAGCCGCGTCTGAAGAGCAGGATATGAAGAAAAAAATCGCATTGAAATGCCTTTAATCGCATTGCGATTACCCTAAGCGTATTCGCCGATACAAAAATAGCGTCACGCCGATGCACTGCGGCACGATGCGCACGAAAAGGAGGGAATTTTTTGGCCGGGGCGAATCTAACGTCGGTTGTTTCGACGTCTATTCGCCGCCTTACGCATAAACAAACGGGGCGTGATCAAGGCTTCCCGAACCCGCCGCAGTCTCTGCTACAGCCTTGATTCGGCTCAATTCGTCCGCAAATGAGTTCGTACCCGGAAAATGTTGTTGTTTCGCAGCGTATGGATGCCGGAAACGTTCGTTAATTGCCTCTTGACGCACCTGCAGCAATCAAGTTGCTATAGACTGTACGACCCGCGCGAATACTGCGCTTGTTAGCGCTCCCCGCCTCCAAACTGATTCAGCTTGCTCGAATCAACGCATTTGATTAGTTCAACCCGAGGTGACGATCCTGTCGGTCTTCACGGTATTGCGCGTGTCTGACCGCCTTGTGCACCGGTTTGCTTTTCTCAGAGCAAGGCTATCGAGGAAATGTATGACAAGTTTTGATCCAACCGAATCTAACGCTGGAAACGGCGTTCCTGCCAAAAAATCGAAAGCCCGTCGTGGGTCCGCGGACAAGATGTCGCGTCCCATGGACGAAAGCGCTGTTTCGCCCGAGCAGGCCGATGAGCGTCAGAAGCAGATGCGCGCGCTGATCCAGCTCGGCAAGCAGCAGGGCTACCTGACGCACGCGGAGATCAACGACCACTTGCCCGGTAACTTTGCGCAGACGTCGGCTATCGAAACCATCGTCAGCACATTCCGCGACATGGGCGTGGCCGTCTATGAAGAAGCGCCGGACTCCGAGACGCTGCTGCTCAACGACTCCACGCCGACCGCTGTATCGGACGAACAATCCGACGAAGAAGCCGAAGTCACGCTCGCGACCGTGGACTCGGAATTCGGCCGCACCACCGACCCGGTGCGTATGTACATGCGAGAAATGGGCAGCACGGAGTTGCTGACCCGTGCCGGCGAAATCGAGATTGCGAAGCGGATTGAAGATGGCCTTGGCGAAATGATCAAGGCGGCGTTCGCTTGCCCGTCGACGGTTGTCACGTTGCTCACGACCGTGGACAAGGTCGTGGCGGGTGAATTGCGCATCGACGAACTCGTCGATGGTTTCAAGGACGTGAGCACGCTCGACGAAGCAGTCGTCGACGACTCGGACGCCGAAATCGATGAAGCCGAACTCGCGTCGGAAAGCGACGACGAAGAAGGCGAGACCGACGACGAACAAGCCACGCGCGCGAACGCCACGCGTCTCAAGCACTTGCTGCGTGATTGCCTGCCTATTTTCGTGAACGTGCGTGATCAGTTCGACGCGTTCCACGCGGCATACAGCGCAGACGATGCACGTACGGGCGACTGGCCAACCGTGCAGGAACATATCCAGAACGAACTGGCCACCGTGCGTTTTACCGCCCGGACCATCGACCGGTTGTGCGCTGAGGTTCATGAGCAGGTCGAGCATGTTCGCGCCATCGAGCGTCGTATCCTGAAGATCGCGGTCGACCTCGCCGGCATGCCGCGCGAGAAGTTTGTCGAAGTGTTCCCGGGTCACGAGACGGATCTCGACTGGACCATGCGTCATGCTGCGGCATCGACTTCGTACGGCAAGGCGCTCGAGCGCGCGCTGCCGGCCATCCAGGCCGAACAGCAAAAGCTGATCGAAATCGAAGCGCAATTGATGCTGCCGCTTTCGCAACTGAAGGCGTTGAACAAGCAGATGACGTCCGCCGAGCACAAGATGCGTCAGGCAAAGCGCGAGATGACCGAAGCGAATCTGCGTCTGGTGATCTCGATTGCAAAGAAATACGTGAACCGCGGCATGCATTTCCTGGATCTGATCCAGGAAGGCAATATCGGCTTGATGAAAGCCGTGGACAAGTTCGAATACCGGCGCGGCTGGAAGTTCTCGACGTACGCCACGTGGTGGGTTCGCCAGGCTGTGACGCGTTCGCTCGCCGATCAGGGCCGGACCATCCGTGTGCCGGTGCACATGATCGAGACCATCAACAAGCTGAACCGTGTGTCGCGTGAAATCCTGCAGCAGACGGGTCAGGAAGCGCATCCGTCGGTGCTGGCCGTTCGTCTCGACTTGTCGGAAGAGAAGGTTCGCAGCATCCTGAAGATTGCGCGTCAGCCGGTTTCGCTGGAAACGCCTTTGGGCGAAGACGGCGACACCACGCTGGGCGACATGGTTGAAGATTCGGCGACCGAGTCGCCGGCTGATGCCGCCATGCACGCCGACATGCGTCTCGCGATCAAGGACGCACTCGATTCACTGTCGCCGCGTGAGGCGAAGGTGCTGAGAATGCGTTTTGGCATCGACACGGTTTCCGACCATACGCTGGAAGAAGTCGGCAAGCAGTTCGATGTGACGCGTGAACGGATTCGCCAGATTGAAAGCAAGGCAATGCGCAAGCTCGTGCATCCGAGCCGTTCGGAGAAGCTGAGGTCGTTCCTCGCGCATTAAGGTTTGAAAGCGTCCGGAGGTTGGGCGCTGCTGTTGTAGATCACCGCAATTGGTCGGTCCGGTTTTCGGGCCAGCCAATTGCGGTTTTTTTTGCTCTTCCCGGGCTGTAGCAGAGGGCGTTGGCGCGTCAACATGCAAAGGCCGTGGGTACATTCCATGCGGTGCATTTCTCGCCACAATTGACCACAGTGATGCCACGCACGGTCGCTATTAGTGTTAAAAGATCGACGAGACTTGATGTGCAGGGTCCGAACAGTCGTAATCCTTTATAGATCCAGACACACGGTTTTCAACCGCCCTAGTGCCCTCACCTGGAAGAAAGGCCTATGTCAGCTTCTCTCGCAGAGCCATCGGCGAAAACCGTTCAGGCGGCGCCTGTCCTCATGCTCGGCGCGATCGGCGTGGTGTTCGGCGATATCGGCACGAGCCCGCTTTATACGCTTCGCGAATGCCTGAAAGCCGCTGGCGGCGCGTCCCAGCCGAATGTCTTCGGCATTGTGTCGCTGATTCTCTGGTCCATTCTGATCGTCGTCACGCTGAAATATGTCAGCTTCGTAATGCGCGCAGGAAATGACGGCGAGGGTGGGATTCTTGCGCTGACGGCGCTGGCATCGGGCGTCGCGCCTCATCGATTGCGTAATGTCTTGCTCACGCTTGGCGTATTCGGCGCGGCCATGTTCTACGGCGATTCGATGATCACGCCCGCCATCTCGGTGATATCGGCGGTGGAGGGCGTGACACTCGTCGATGCCGATCTGACCAAATGGATCGTGCCGATCTCGCTCGTGATTCTCACGGCGCTCTTCGCGATCCAGAAGCACGGCACGAGCGCCGTCGGGAAAGTGTTCGGACCGATCATGGTCGTCTGGTTCCTGACGCTGGCCGCGCTGGGGCTGTCGCACATCGTTCAGTACCCGGTCATTCTCGAGGCGGCTTCACCCACGTTCGCAATCGGCTTCGTGTTGCATAACCCGACAACTGCGTTCGTGGTGCTCGGCTCGGTGTTCCTGGCGCTTACCGGCGGTGAAGCGCTTTACGCGGACATGGGGCACTTCGGCAAGAAGCCGATCCGGCTCGCCTGGGTGTTTGTCGTGTGGCCGAGTCTCGTGCTGAATTACTTCGGGCAAGGCGCGCTCGTGCTGATGCATCCCTCGACGCTCAAGCAGCCGTTCTTCGAATCCGCGCCTAGTTGGGGACTCGTCCCGTTGGTCATACTGGCGACGGCGGCAACGATCATCGCGTCACAAGCGGTTATTTCGGGCGCATTTTCCATGACCAAGCAAGCCGTGCAACTGGGCTTCCTGCCGCGCATTCCAATCGTCCATACATCGACGCACGAGATCGGCCAGGTCTACGTGCCGTTCATCAATCTCTCGTTGTTCGCGGCAGTCGTGTTCCTGGTCGTGTTCTTCAAATCCTCCGATAACCTTGCCTCAGCGTACGGTATTGCGGTGGCATCGACCATGTTGCTCACGACCTTGCTGATGTATTTCATCACGCACTGTCTCTGGCACTGGAAGCCGATTGCGACCGCGTTGGTCATCGGGCCGTTTGCGCTGGTCGATGCCGTGTTCGTATCGAGTAACGTGAGCAAGGTGCTCGACGGCGGCTGGTTCCCCCTGCTCGCGGGCGCCGGGCTTTTCACCGTGATGACGACCTGGCACAAGGGGCGCCAGACGCTTATTGACCGGATGAAGGCCGAGAACCTGCCGCTCAAGGACATCATCCCTTCGCTTTGCCGCAGCAGCCATCCGCCGGCGCGCGTAGAAGGGACCGCTGTATTCCCGGGCGGCGTTGCGGGCATGACCCCGACCGCGTTCATGCATAACCTGAAGCACAACCGCGTGCTTCACAAGACCAACATCTTTCTCGCGGGCACCACTGACAACGTGCCGCACGTGAGGGACGCGGACAAGGCGGTGGTCGAGGACCTGGGCGACGGATGTTATGCCGTTGTCGTGCGTCATGGTTTCATGGAGATACCCGATGTGCCGGTGTTGCTGCTGCTGATCCAGAAGCAGATACCGGACTGGACTTACGAGGCCGCCGATACCTCGTTCTTCCTCGCGCGAGACACCATCCGCGCAACGGGAGAAAGCAAGGCGATGGCGCTGTGGCGCGACAAGCTGTTCGCGTTCCTCGGACGCAACGCGGCGCAAGCCGCCGAGTACTACAGCTTGCCGCCCAATCGCGTGGTCGAGATGGGCGGCCAGATCAATCTGTAGGCGAGGGCGGAAACGCTCGCACGTTGCAAAGCGAAAAGCGCGATGGATCTGGAAAATCCCATCGCGCTTTTCTTTTGTCGGGCAGCAAGACGCCGCCCTTAAAGCCTGCCTGTCAGAAGTCCAATGCCGCCGTCAGGTCGCCCATCGGTTTGCCGCCGGCCGCGACCATCGCGGCATCGCGCGCCGTGAGGCCAGGCAACTTCGGCAACGAATAACGCGCCGTGATCAGACGCAGGATCGACGTCGTATCGTATTGCGTATGATCGACGTAACCCTTTTTAGCGAACGGCGAAATCACGAGCGCCGGAATGCGCGTGCCCGGACCCCAGCGGTCACCCTTCGGCGGCGAGACGTGATCCCAGAAGCCACCGTTTTCATCGTAGGTCACGACCACGATCATGTTCTTCCACTGCGGGCTTGCCTGCAGATGCTGGATCACGTTCGCAATGTGCGCGTCGCCGGACGCCACGTCCGTGTAACCCGCGTGTTCGTTCAAGTTGCCTTGCGGCTTGTAGAACGCGACGGATGGCAGCGTGCCGGCATCGATTGCCTTGATGAACTCCGTGCCGTCCGTGCCGCCATCGAGCAGATGCTGCGTACGGTTGGCCGTGCCCGGCGCCAGGTCGGCGAAGTAGTTGAACGGCTGATGGTGCGTCTGGAAGTTCGGCACCGAATTCGTCGAGCCGCTGATCTTCGTGCGGTCGGCCAGCGCCGCGCCCCACGAACCGCCGTACCACGCCCACGATACGTTCGCCGTGTTCAACAGATCGCCGATATGCGTCTGCGTTTGCGGCGGTCGCGACCACGCTGCCGCCGCAAACGCAG
>NZ_JBSIPA010000415.1:0-5797 GCF_053574605.1 Caballeronia sp. M23-90
TTCGGCCAGCGTTTCCATGATCGCGAGCGATTCCCAGACGGCGTCGCCGGCATCGGTCACGAGGCACGGCACCTTGCCGGACGGTGAATGTGCCAGGATGTTCGCGGTCGAGTCCGGCTGGCCGAGGCGGATCAGCACCTCTTCAAACGGGATGCCGAAGTGCTTGAGCACGAGCCACGGCCGCATGGACCACGACGACTGATTTTTGTCACCGATAACGAGTTTCATCGCAGAAATTTGAAGTTGAATACTGAATCAACGCCCCGCCGACGCACGGAACGTGTTGAAACGCGAACGCGTGGAGGCGCCCGTGAGATACATCGGCGCAATCGCCTCGACGCTCGCCGGATCGATGCCGAGTTCCGGCGCAATCGGCCCGCTGGCAATGTTCGGCGCTTTCATTGAATCCAGATTATCGCGCGACATCATGGGTTCGCCGGGCGCGAGTTCCAGCGACATGGCCTGCAAGCGGCCAAGGCTGTCAGGCAAACGGACGATGCGCGCGTTCTTGCCGATCGCCGCGCCGCTGAAGCGCACGAGTTCTTCGAGCGTGTAGACCTTCGGGCCGGCGAGTTCGTATGCGCGACCGCTGGCGGCATCGAGATCGAGCGCGTTGACGAAGGCCTTGGCGACATCGCCGACAAATATTGGCTGGAATTGCGCCTGCGAACACGCGAGTGGAATGATCGGAAAGATCCGTTCAAGGAACGCGAACTGGTTCAGGAAGTTGTCCTCCGGACCGAAGACCACGGACGGACGAAAGATGGTCGTGGCCAGATTCGAATCGCGCACGGCTTTTTCGCCATCGCCTTTTGATCGCAGATACATGCTCGGGCCGTTCGAATCCGCTCCGAGCGCGCTCATGTGCAGAAGGCGTCGCACGCCTTTCGCCTGACACGCGGCCACGATCTTGTTCGGCAATTCGACGTGCGCCTTCGCGAATTGCGGACCGTAGGGCGCGCCACGTTTGCCTTGCAGCACGCCGACGAGATTGATGACGGCGTCGGCTTGCGAAACGAAAGCGGCGAGTTGAGCGGGATCGTAGACGTTGGTTTCGATCACATCCACGGGCAAGAGCGTGAGATGCGCCGCGTTCTCACGCCGCCGGGTGGCAATGCGCACGTTCTTGCCGACTTCGACAAGCGCGTTCACCAGATGACTGCCGATAAATCCCGACCCGCCGATCAACGCAATGGTTTGATGTCGCATATTCGCCTCTGTGAGTGACGTCGGCGGCGCGAGGGAAGCTTGAACGGCCGAGGCCGGGCGTGGCTTCCCTCGCGCCGCGTTGCCGGATAAGCGAAACGCGCGGCGAGTCTGATGCGATACGCTTACGGCGCGATGTAGCCGAGCCGCGCCTTCAGCGATTGCGGACGACCCTCGAACAACGCCGCGTAGTACACGGTGTTCGACAGCACGTTCTTGACGTAATCGCGGGTTTCGGTGAACGGAATGGTTTCAGCAAAAATCGCGCCCTCTACCGGACCGGTCAGCGTGGAGCGCCATTGTTTCGGCCGGCCCGGGCCGGCGTTGTAACCGGCTGTTGCCAGCACAGCGGAGTCGTCGAACTGGTTATAGACCATGGCCAGATAGTTCGTGCCGAGGAGAATGTTTGTATCGATGTCATTCATCTGCTCACGCGAAACCGGACCCATGCCGATCTTCTTCGCCACGAGCTGCGCGGTTCCGGGCATCAGT
Organism: Caballeronia sp. M23-90; assembly: GCF_053574605.1. Lineage (NCBI taxonomy): Bacteria > Pseudomonadati > Pseudomonadota > Betaproteobacteria > Burkholderiales > Burkholderiaceae > Caballeronia > Caballeronia sp. M23-90. The sequence continues at coordinate 1,699 of NZ_JBSIPA010000415.1, forward strand.
TGCATCAGGCCGCCCGCACCAACCTCGGACTTCGCGTTGATGATGAAACGCGATTCCTGGCGGATCAGGCCGTAGGCCCATTCGATATCCAGCCCGGTATTTTTCGATTCGCGGTCGACCACGTCCTTGTAGGGCGCCAGGTAACGTAGCGAGAAATCGTGCTCGGTCTTGGTTTTATCGGCGGTATTCACCGTGCGGTCGAACAATTCGATACGCCGAGCGTACTGCGCCGCCGCCAGCAACTGACGATCCGTCATGGTCCGTAGCGGCCAGTTCCATTCGCGGTTGCCTTCGAGGCGCAGGTTCATGTTGTAGAACTTCTGCGACAACGCGAAACCCGGAATGGTCTGGGCTTGTGCGATTTCGGCGTCGGTCACGGTCGTGCGCGGCGGCACGGTGATCTTCTGCCCCAGTTCTTCCGATGCCAATTGGCCGTAGAAATTGAACTGATCGGCGATGCTCGTGAATTCCTGCGCGGCAGTGGCGGTGTCGCCGGCCTGCTTCAAGGCGCGTCCGTGCCAGTAGATCCACGTTGCTTGATTACGCAGCGCGGGCGGCATCTGCTCGATCGACCAGCGCACCATGGTCCAGTCGCCGGCAAGCAACGCCATGCGTGTACGCCATTCGTAGGCCGGATTCGACAATTGCGCATTCACCGACAACCGGTACCAGTCCACTGCGCTCGGCATGCGTTTCGACGCAGCCTGATACGCAATCGTGCCCCAGCCGGTAGCGCGTTCCAGCGGCGTCAGGGCCGGCGCAACAGAACTGAACGATGCCGCGGCCATGGCCGGATCGTTGCGCGCCATGCGCGTGATGGCCAGCAACGCGAGCTGGTGCGACGACGTGTCCCGGCCTACGCCACGCGCCAGATAGAGCGGCGGCGTGTTCGAGGCGCTGTCGAAGGAATTCTGACTCGGGCGCTGCTGACCGAGCGCGTCGGCAATCTTGCTGGCGGTGTTCGTGTAGTTTTGCTCGTTCGCGAGACGAATCTGTTGCCAGACGTCATCGGACGTAAATTGCTGCGATACCGCCAATGCGTTGATCAGGTCCACGCAACCGTCGCCATACCATTTAGGATCCACGAGCAATGCCCGCGCGGCGTCCGACACGTTTTCCCCCCGCGATGCCCGTGCTTCGAGCGCGTAGCATTTCACCTGCGTGTCGTCGTTCAGGACAAAACGCTGATACTGATCGAGGAAATTGCGCCAGTCGTGGCGGGCGCCCAGCACGACGAGATAATCATTTCGCATGCGATCCGCGATAGCCTGGCCGTCGTAGCGCTGCAGGAATGAAAGCACGGGTTCATCGGGTGCATCCACGCGCGCGTGCCCTTGCGAGTCGAAAAGCTGCGGCTTGAGCGTGAAATATTCGACATAACCCGGCGCCGGATAATTGGGAATTTGCGCCGCGAGCTGCATGGCGCGGCCGGCGTCATTCGAGCGCGCGGCTTCGCGCAACTGAATGAAAGTGCGGTCATCTTGCGACAGCGAATAATCGACTGAAGGACGAACCGCCGATGCGGTGCTGCACCCGATCAGCGTGATCGCGGCGAGCGCCGTGGCGGCTGCGAGATATACTCGTTTGAGACGTTTTGACATCGTTTTTTGTGGAGCGCGAAGTGATCCAGAGCATAGCATGCAACCCTCTGATGGAAGCCAAAAGCACGCTGCGTGCGAGCTTGCTTGCGACCCGCGAAACACAAGGCGGCGAGGCTGATCACGAGGCGCGTGGCGAAGCGCTCGCGCGGCGCTTGATGGAGGTCGTGGGGCGGTATCCGGAGGCATCGTGTATTGGGTTTTACTGGCCTGTTGCCGGCGAGTTCGATGCACGCAATGTGCTGAGCGTCTGGCTCGCGCTGGCGGCGTCGCGGACGGCGGCGTTGCCGGTGGTTGTTGCTCCGAGGCAACCGCTCGTGTTTCATGCGTGGCGTTATGACTCTGCCATGAAGAAGGGGCGTTATGGGATTGCAGTGCCGGAGGAGGAGCGGCTCGTAGTTCCGGATCTTCTGTTGATTCCCTGCGTGGGGTTCGATGCCGACCGGTATCGGTTGGGGTATGGCGGCGGGTATTACGACCGGACGCTGGCGTTTTGGCCCGCGGACAGGAAGCCCGCTACGATCGGGGTGGCTTTTGAATCTGCCAGGTGTGATGCGTTGCCGCGGGGGGAGTTTGATTTGCCGCTGGGGGCGATTGTTACTGAATCGGGGATTTATTGAGGCTAGCGCCTGGTGGGTTTTAGTAGTGGTCGGAGTTTATGCCGGGTTGTTGCTGGTTGGGCTACCGCGCGGTTTATTTTGGCTGTTCTCTTTAGCACTGTTAGCCACTGTCCGTGGCGGGACTTCATTTCACGGGTAATGCGCTGACGCTTGGTTGGTCTTTGGCAGCGGTCAGGATTGATGCTGGGTTGCTGCTGCTTAGGCCTTCGCGCGTTCCCTGTTTTCTGATTTCTTTAGCACTGTTAGCCACTGTCCGTGGCGGGACTTCATTTCACGGGTAATGCGCTGACGCTTGGTTGGTCTTTGGCAGCGGTCAGGATTGATGCTGGGTTGCTGCTGCTTAGGCCTTCGCGCGTTCCTCGTTTTCTAATTTCTTTAGCACTGTTAGCCACTGTCCGTGGCGGGACTTCATTTCTTTGTCCAACGGCGACAAAGAAACGAAGCAAAGAAAACGCCTCTCAACCGCTAATTCTTAAGTGTCCCGAGCGTGCAGTGACAACTGTTTGGTACTTCACAAGAACGCTCGACGCCGCAATCAAGAACACTTGAAACCCTCCCCCTCCGTCAACCGCAACCCACACGCTTCGCCACCAGTGTGGGAATCCGTTAACCAGGCCTCCGCGCTGCGCGCACTGGCGCCCAAATGGAGGAGTTGGCTGTACTGGTTCCGTTTTGCCGCGCGAGCCTGGGACCACCGGCGGCGAAATCTCGGCAAGTTCAGGATGCTGTAGCGCCGTCACGTGCTCAACCCGTTGTTTACTTGGGCCAGGTTTCCGTATTGACTGCCACAGTTACTGGTGGCGAAGCGTGTGGGTATCTGTTGACGGAGGGGGAGGGGTTCAAGTGTTCCTGATTGCGGCGTCGAGCGTTCTTCTGAAGTACCAAACAGTTGTACGTGCACGCTCGGGACACTTAAGAGTTAGCGGTTGGAAGGCGTTTTCTTTGCTTCGTTTCTTTTTCGCCGTTGGAAAAAGAAATGAAGTCCCGCCACGGACAGTGGCTAATAGTGCTAAAAAAATCAGCTAGAACTGAACGCGCGGTAGCCCAAAGAGCAACAACCCAGCACCAACCCCAACCGCCAAACCCCAGCCCAAGTGCGAACGAAAACCCTATAGTGAGGCAGCGGCGCGAGCCGCCGTATCGTACAACCCCGAGGCATTACGCAGCAATTGCGCCGCCTCTCCAATCTGCTCGTTCGAAAGCCCGCTCTCCTTCAGCGCGCTGATCAAACAGCTCTCCCGCACCTCCCGATACTTCCCGCACAACTCGCGCCCCGCCGGCGTTGCGGAAAAGAACACCTCTTTCCCCACCTTTTCGCTCGCCACATAGCCCCGCGCCATCAACTTCTTCAAGGCATAGCTCGCAACGTGCGTGTCCTCTATATTGAGAACAAAGCAGATATCGGCGATCTTTTTCTTGCGGTCACGATGACTGACATGATGCAGCAGCGATACTTCCACCGCCGTCATGTCCTTCGCGCCCGCCGCCGACATGCAGCGCACCATCCATCGGTTGAACGCGTTGCCGGCCATGATCAAACCGTACTCGAGCTCGGACAACTCCGCGCTGGTTTCGGATACGAGATGCTCGGAGGAAACAATCTTGGTCGGGTGGCGAGGCATGGCATTCAACGAAACAATGTGCCAGCGAGTGTAGCGTATCGAATGAAATTTCAATAACAAACTCACATTCTTATTGATAAATTGTCGATAATTTATTGACGATGTACATTCCATGATCGAATCGAGGCACACCCTCGACTACCGGCAAGGTCAGCATGACACCACCCAAAATTCATCCACTCGGCGACACCGCGCTTGTTTGCGAAGCGCCCACATTCGGCGCTGGCATTCGAGCGTGGCGGGCGCGGGCGCTTCGCAA
>NZ_JBSIPA010000416.1:0-5789 GCF_053574605.1 Caballeronia sp. M23-90
TGAAGGAGAGTCTGCGCGTCACGCGCAACGGCGCGCTTGCCACCACGCCGCATCCGCGGGCGTTCGGCTCCGCGCTCACGCATCCGCTCATCACGACCGATTATTCCGAGGCGTTGATCGAGCTGATCACGCCGGCCGATAACGACGTGGCGATCACGCTGGACAAACTGGACGAGCTGCATCGTTTCGCTTACGCGCATCTCGGCGACGAACTCCTCTGGAACGACTCCATGCCCGGCCAGCTTCCGGCCGACCAGGAGATCCCGATCGGCAACTACGGAACGTCGAATATCGGCATGCTGAAGCATGTTTATCGGCGCGGGTTGTCGCTTCGATACGGCCGTACGATGCAATGTATTGCCGGGATCCACTACAACTATTCGCTGCACGAAGACGTGTGGCGAGCGTGGGCCGCACTCGACGGCCGCAGCACCACGCACATGGTCGACTTCCAGTCCGAGCGCTATTTCGCGCTGATCCGCAACTTCCGGCGCACGAGCTGGCTGCTCATGTACCTGTTCGGCGCGTCGCCGGCGCTGAACCGACAGTTCCTGCGTGACCGCCCGAATACGCTCGACACGTTGGATGCAACCACGCTTTATCTGCCCTACGCAACCAGCCTGCGCATGAGCGATCTCGGTTACACGAACAACCCGGCGCAAGCCGCGCTGCTGCCTAGCTACGATACGCTCGACGGTTATCTCGATGTGCTCGCCAAGGCGGTCAGCGAGCCTCATCCGCCGTATGAAGCCATCGGCACGCAGCGCGACGGCGAATGGATTCAGATCAACACGAACGTACTGCAGATCGAGAACGAGTTCTACTCGACCATCCGGCCGAAGCGCGTCACGCAGCCGGGAGAACGGCCGTTGCACGCGTTGTCGTCGCGCGGCGTGCAGTACATCGAAGTGCGTTGCCTCGATATCGATCCGTTCGAGCCGACCGGGATCTCGCTGCAGACATCGCGTTTCATGGACGCGTATTTGTTGTATTGCGCGCTTGAAGACAGTCCGCTGTTGCCGCGCCCCGCCAATGAAGAAGCCAACGAAAACTTCGCGCGCATCACGAAGGAAGGCCGTAAGCCGGGCCTGACGCTGGCTCGCGATGGCCGGGAAGTGCCCATGCAAGGCTGGGCCGGCGAGTTGCTGGACGCAATCGAGCCGGTCGCGCGGGCGCTGGACAAACTGCACGGTATCGATGAACACATTTTCGCGCTTGATGCCCAACGGGCGCGGTTGGCGGATGTATCGCTGACACCGTCCGCGCAGGTGCTGTCGATCATGCGCGAGCGCGGCCAAAGCTTCGACGCTTTCGCGCTCGAACTGAGCGAAAGGCACGCCGATCATTTCCGCAGCCGGCCGCTCGAGTCGGAAGTCGAGCGCGAGCTAGAAGCGCTCGCGGCCAAGTCGCTGGAGGATCAGGCAAGAATTGAACGCGATGAAATTGGTTCGTTCGATGCATTCGTCGGCGCGTATCGGGCTTATACGCTAAACCGCATCAGCGTCTAGCGCAGAGACCGTTCAAGCAGCTTTTCCCGCGCCGCGAGTCTTCACCAGCGGCAACCCTTACTGGTTTTGCAACAGGACGCAACGCACGGAAACGCTCGTGCTTGCATCGGGTCTGAAATTAGCGACGAATCAGATTTGGCCGTTTCTGCGCTCCTGCTTCTGCGAGCGTGACCGACCGGCTGAACGCTAATAAAGGAGCGGGGAACATGAAAACAAGCTTGATGAAAACGACGGGTATGGCTGGCGCCGCGGTGGCATTCGCGCTGCTCGGAGGGTGTTCGACGAACGGCCAGATTGCCGGCGAAACCATGGAACAGGCCACGGCGCCGCTCACTTGCACGAACAAGGCCGAATGCGACGCGTGGTGGGGCCGCGCGCAAGTCTGGGTGACCAACCATTCGGAATACAAGCTGCAGACGGTCACCGATTCGATCATCCAGACAACAGGTCCGTCGGGCGGAAAACGCGCTCTCGCCTACCAGATCACCAAGACGCCCAGCAACGAGGGCACAGCGACCATCGGCTTTGCAGCGCATTGCGACAACATGCTCGGCTGCGAACCGAACCCCTGGAAGGCCGGCGCGGACTTCAAGCAGTTTGTGCGTGGCGGTCCATCGCAAATGGGTACGCGGTCCGGCGCCACGGCATCCGGCAATGCATTGCCCCCGGTCTCACCGGCGGCACCTACCAAGCCGATACCGCCCGCAATGCCCGTGCAGGCAATGCCCCCGACGCTCGACAATCAACCGGGTCAGTCGGGCCAGAGCCAGACGCCTGAATAACTTGAAGCAACTCCAGAGAAACAGGGCCGCGTTCGAAAAAGGAACGCGGCTTTTTTACATTTGACTTGCCCAAACGCCCCCAGGACAACCCTATAGGCTCGATAGCCAAAACACTTGCATAGGCATACTTTCGTTCGAAGGCGGTTTTTCCCGATTCGCTGGCCGACCAATGCGAAACAAACTGACTCAACATGAGCACGAAGTTCCACAAACTCAGCCAACCGCGCGGTGACAAGGGTTATCTCCCTTATGGCCCACAGTCTCGCCGCTGACCGGGCGCCAGGACGGAAAAACAACATCGAAAAATATCGCAAGCTATCCGTCTTGAAAATCGATTGCATAGTCAATATTATTATAAGCACCGAGTTACGCGCCAAGGCGCCACCCGAGACTATGTTCTGACCGATTGAAAGCATCGAAAAAATTCGATGCGCATATGGATTTACCGATGAACCGCGCTGCCCAAACTACCCGCCTCCTCGGCCGACGCTTCGGCCAGTCAGTCAGCTCTGCACTGCTGCATATCCTTCCGCCGAACCTGAGTTCGTGGAAACTCGCGCTCTACGTGATCGTGTTTTTGCTGCCGGGCGGATCGTTTGTCGTATTGGGCGCGGCGTGGTTCGAAAATCGACAGATGCGCAAGTCTGCGAAGCCGGCGGCAACCGTCGCCAAGCCCCTGCTGTGCAGCCCGAAGCGCTGCGACGCTTGAAGCAAGCGCATCACTGCGCGGCGTAACGGCTCGTAACTGAATCCGCGACACGCGTAAACCCAGTTTCCTTTCAAGCCGTTACCCTTACGTCTGCCCAAATGCGCGCCTTGCGCGCGCATTCAGTTACCATTTCGGACCCGTTTCGCCTGGCGCCATTGCCTTGCCGGAACGCGCAGCCTCCGACAGGAATTCAGAGCAGATGCCGTACACCCGAATCCCCGTGTTTTATCGACGATCCGCGCTTGTCGTGGTGTTGGCGCTTGCCGGCTGTGCCGTCGGGCCGAATTACAAACGCCCCGACGCTGCCATTCCCGCCGCCTACAAGGAGGCGCCCGAAGGCTGGAAGGTTGCGCAACCGGCTGACCGTATCGACCGTGGGAACTGGTGGACCATTTTCAACGACGCGCAACTCAACGACCTCGAAGGCCGGCTGAACACGTCGAACCAGACGATCGAGCAGTTCGCGGCGACGTACCGGCAGGCGCGCGCGCTGGTTTCGGAGGCGCGGTCTGCGTACTTCCCGACTGTGGGGTTATCGGCGTCGGGAACACGCTCTGGTTCCGGCAATCGGTCCACGAACTCGCAGTTCTCCAGCAGCGGCGTGAGCAATGCCTTCAACCTCGGGCTGGATGCATCTTGGGAACCGGATCTTTGGGGCACGGTCAGCCGCACGGTGAACGCTCAGCGTGCCGGCGAGCAAAGTGCCGCCGCCGACCTTGCGAACGCACGGCTCTCGGCGCAGGCCACGCTGGCACAAACGTATTTCCAGTTGCGTTCGCTCGACGCGCAGCAAAAGCTCCTCGACGATACCGTCGCCGCCTATCAACGCACCTTGCAGCTCACGCAGAACCAGTACGCGCAAGGCACGATCGCGCGCTCGGACGTGATCCAGGCGCAGACGCAATTGCAATCGGCGCAGGCGGCGGCCATCGATAACGGCGTTTCGCGTGCCCAGTTCGAACATGCAATCGCGGTGCTGGTCGGCGAACCGGCATCGACGTTCAGTATTGCCGCATCTCCGCTCGATGCAACCCCGCCCGTGATTCCGTCCGATCTGCCATCGTCCATTCTGGAGCGGCGGCCGGACATCGCCTCGGCCGAGCGCAAGGCTGCGGCAGCGAACGAGCAGATTGGCGTGGAGATCGCTGCGTTTTTCCCGACGTTGACGCTGTCGGCATCGGGCGGATTCCAGAGTTCCGTGCTCTCGCAATTGCTGCGCGCGCCGTCGCAGTTCTGGACGCTCGGGCCAAGCATTGCCGCCACGCTCTTCGATGGCGGCCTGCGGGCCGCTCGCACGGAAGCGGCGCGTGCGGCTTATGACGCGTCTGTCGCGTCTTATCGCCTGGCGGTGCTGACAGCGTTCCAGGACGTCGAGGACAACCTCGCGTCCATTCGCATTCTCGCCAACGAGATCGTGGTTCAGCAGCAGGCGGTGGCGTCGGCGCAGCAGGCGCTGGATATCGTGACGAACCAGTACAAGTCAGGCACGGTCGGATTCATCAACGTGCTCACTGCGCAGACCACGGCGTTCACCGCCCAGCAGAAGCTCGCGAGTATCGCGGGTCAGCGGATGGTGTCGTCGGTCGGGTTGATCAAGGCGCTGGGCGGCGGATGGGAAACCGCGCAGATGAACGAGGAAACGGGGACTGCTGCGGCGCCCGCCGCGGCCGCCAGTTCAACGCAGGATTCAAGCGCAGGGCTTAATACCGGTTCGGTTCTGGCCAAGCAGTAATCAAGGCGCGCCTGACCGGTTCAACGTCAGCTCGACGGTATCCGGGCCGGTATGGCGGCCAAGCAGGTTCAGAAGTCCTGCCAGGTTCTCGCGCGCTTCCGGCGCCGATGTCGCCACGCCGCTGAACGTGCTAGAGCCCTGCGCTACCGCCCCCTGCCCGGTCAGCATCAACGGCCCGCGCGTCGTTGTCAGGTTGATCGTGCCCGCCTGTCCTTCCGCTTGAAACACCACGCGATACGACCCGAGCGGCTTCACGCGCGAGACACGTGACGACATGTCGTCCAGCGTCACGATCACCTGCCCATAGGTGTTGCGTCCCAGCACGCGCCAGTCGGTCCATGTCAGACGCACGTTGCCGTCCGGATCGAGTGTATTGAACGGTGCGCCAAGACCGCTGAGCAAACTCGCCGGCACCGCGATGGAGCCGGACGAAAGCGTCGACTGTTTCGGGCTTGCATCGACGAGAACCGGGTCCGGCATCGCATCCGTCTGGCCCATTTGCATGCGCACGTGCCCGGTGAACAACGGCCAGAAAGCGGTACGCCATTCAATGCGTCCCGGCAGCAAGGTCGCGCCTTCGCCGCCGCCGCCGGTTGCGAGCATCAACGTGGCCGAGCCTTTCCAGAGCGAACCGGCCGGGTCGACCAGATTGACGTGACCGCCCGTGTTCTTGCCGAACTGCGGCACGATCCACGCGGCCGGCAGCATGACCAACAACGTGACGATCACCGATGCAACCGCCACCGCCAACCACGGCCAGGCAGCGAGAAGCCGTCGTGTTCCGTAGTTCATTGTCCTTGGGCCGGTTGCAGCGATGCCGTCAGATCCACCTGGCCATCGGGTTTTTGCGCCGTGATGTGCGCCTCGTTGACCTGCACCTTGTATTGCTTGCGGACATCGTCGAGCCAGACGGTCCACTCGGGGAACGACACGTTCTTCAACTGGAACTGCACGGCCGAACCGACGACCTGAACTTGCGTCGCGGGCATGTTGTTGTCGGCGAGGGACTTGGTCAGTGCATCGCGCAGCGCGCCGCCCGTCGGCGTGACGCCTTGCGA
>NZ_JBSIPA010000417.1:0-5776 GCF_053574605.1 Caballeronia sp. M23-90
TGAGTCGTGGCGTCCTGCGCGGCATTCCCAATCCGCCCAGCACCGCAGCCAACGGCTGACGCGGCGTATTCTTGCGCTCGGCTTCCGCCGCCGTTCTACATCGTTCGAACGTTCGCATTCGCGCCAGCAACCGGTCGATGACTTTTTCCTGAAGCCGTACGTAGCGTCGCCGGCATCGGCAAGGAAAGCACAGGACGAGGCAGCGGCGGAAGCCGAGCGCAAGAATACGCCGCGTCAGCCGTTGGCTGCGTTGCTGGGCGGATTGGGAATGCCGCGCAGGACGCCGTCGGAGTCTTGATGGGTTTGTGGGAATGTGTAGCGAAGAAAGCGGCCGCGATGCCGCTTTTTGCTTTTTGAAGATTACGAATCTACGTCCCGAATCTTCGCGCCCATTGAGTCGTGGCGTCCAAGAAAAAAGCTTCAAGCGATCCGGCGGACAAGGGTTCCAGGCTGAGATGCCTCGCTGCTTGCGTCAATGCTGCGAGCGGTTTGGCCGTGTCCAGTGCCGTTGCGCCGGTTTGTTTGCTGAGCTTCTCGCCGTGGTCATTCTCGACCACGGGCACGTGCAGATAAGCGGGCGTAGGCATATCCAGGCATCGCTGCAAATAGATCTGGCGCGCGGTCGAATCCAGCAAGTCTGCGCCGCGAACAACATGCGTGACGCCGCAATCTGCATCGTCCACTACAACTGCAAGTTGATACGCCCATTCGCCATCGGCGCGCTTGAGTACAAAGTCGCCCACTTCCGTTGCCAGATCCTGCGTTTGCGTTCCCTGCCAGCGATCCTCGAAAGTGAATACGGCGGCGTCTCCGTCCGGCACGCGCATCCGCCAGGCGCGCGGCGGCTTGCCATGCAATCCGTCGCGGCAGGTCCCTGGATAAGCGAGCGTGGCGTGCCGCAAGTGAGCATGCGCGAGCGAATCGGCTATCTCGCGGCGCGTGCATCCACAGGGAAACACAAATCCCGCCGATAACAACTGGTCGAACGCTCTCTGATACGCGTCCTCGCGTTGACTTTGCCAAATGGGTTTCTTGTCGGAATGCATGCCGAACCTGCGCAGCGTTTCGAGGATATCGTCAGCCGCGCCGGCTACTGTGCGCGGACCGTCCACGTCTTCGATCCGAACGAGCCATGTGCCGCGATGGGCGCGTGCGTCGAGGAAACTGGCCAGCGCGCTCACCAGCGAACCGAAATGCAGCGGTCCGGTGGGGGAAGGCGCAAATCGCCCGCGATAGCCTTGTCCGGCGTTCATTGGCTGAGCCTGCTTATTGGCATCGCTCCAAAAAGAACCAGCCACGCGGGCGCGGCCCTCATGCCTTGTGTCGCTGCTCGCCGGGGCCGGGGAAAGACGCCCGGCCATCGGCGGTGATTGCGGCGTGCGCTTCGTCGCTGTTTGCGGCCTCGTCTTCCGCGCCCGCGGCATCGCCACTTTGCGGATTTGCCGCCGGCTCGAGCGCCGCATTCAACGCCGTCCGATGATCGAACACAAAACACTCGCCATGGTAATGCGCGCCGCCGACTTCCTCGAAGTATTTGAGAATGCCGCCTTCGAGCTGATACACGTGGTCAATGCCCACTTCCTTCATGTGGATCGCTGCCTTCTCGCAGCGGATTCCGCCGGTACAGAACGACACCACCGTCTTGCCTTCCAGTTCCGCGCGGTGCGCTTCGATCACGTCCGGAAATTCGCTGAATTTGTCGATGCGGTAATCGAGCGCCTGATCGAACGTGCCCACGTCGACTTCGAACGCATTGCGCGTGTCGAGCATCACGACCGGACGGCCTTCGTCGTCATGTCCACGGTCGAGCCACGACTTGAGCCGGGCTGCGGGGACGGACGGCGCACGGCCAAGTTCCGGTTTGATCGCCGGCTTTTTCATGGTGATGATCTCGCGCTTGAGTTTCACCAGCATCCTGCCGAACGGCTGCGTGGCCGAGATACTTTCCTTGAATTCCAGGTCCGCGAATTTGCCTTCGAAGAGCGCGTCCGTGCGCAGGTAGTGCATGAATGCATGGATAGGTTCCGGCGCGCCCGCGACAAACAGATTGATGCCCTCGGGCGCGAGCAGGATCGTCCCGCGAAGGCCAAGCGCCGCGCAGCGCTCGACGATCAGCGGCCGCCAGTCGGCGCCACTCTCGATGCTCACGAATTTATATGCCGAAAGATTGATGATGCTCATGACGCAAATGCTCTTAAAGTGCTTGAAAACGGGCGTTGCCGGGCGAAAAAGCGGGTTCGACGAGCGAAAACGGCATCTGTCGAATCCGTATTATCCCGCAAACGGCCCGCGCTTCCGACTCGGCCGTTCGGCTAACGAGTACACATCGATGCGGCACTTTTTTCATCATGCGGATCGATCTTGCGGAACCATAGGTCGAATGGCTAACGCGCGCTCTGGAGGCTATTTTCGCGAATAGGCGCATGTACAATATCGCTCATGTCAGATCCCCGCTTTGTCCATCTTCGTGTTCACTCCGAATTCTCGATTGCCGACGGCATCGTGCGCCTTGACGACGTCGTCAAGGCCGCAGCCAAGGACGGCCAGGGCGCGCTCGCGCTGACCGATCTCGGCAATGCATTCGGCCTCGTCAGGTTCTACAAGGAAGCGCGCAGCAAGGGCGTGAAGCCCATTGCCGGCTGCGACGTCTGGATCACCAATCCGGCGGATCGCGACAAGCCCGCGCGTTTGCTCTTGCTCGTCAAGAATCAGCGCGGTTATCTGAACCTGTGCGAACTCCTGTCGAAAGCGTGGCTGACGAACCAGTATCGCGGACGCGCGGAAGTCGAGTACGAATGGCTCGAAGGCGGGTTGTCGGAAGGATTGCTGGCGCTGTCAGGCGCGCAGCATGGAGACATCGGCATGGCGTTCGCCGCCGGTAACGACCAGGCAGCGCAACGTCACGCAGAGCGCTGGGCGAAGCTGTTCCCGAATGCGTTTTACATCGAGTTGCAGCGGGCGGGACACCCGGGCGGCGAGACCTATATTCAGCAAGCCGTCGCGCTCGCCGCGCAGTTGCAGCTGCCGGTCGTCGCCACGCATCCCATGCAGTTCATGACGCCGGACGACTTTACGGCGCACGAAGCGCGCGTGTGTATTTCCGAAGGAGACATGCTCGCCAATCCGCGTCGCCAGAAGCGCTTTACGACCGAGCAATATTTCCGTACGCAAGAGGAAATGTGCGCGTTGTTCGCGGACATTCCGTCGGCATTGGCGAACACCGTCGAAATTGCGAAGCGCTGCAATCTCAAGCTCGAACTCGGCAAGCCGAAACTGCCGCTGTTCCCGACGCCCGACGGCATGTCGCTCGACGACTACCTCGTGCATTTGTCGAAGGAAGGGCTCGAGAAACGCCTGGCCCAGCTCTACCCCGACGAAGCCGCACGCGAAGCGCAGCGCGAGACGTATTACGCGCGCCTGGAATTCGAGTGCAAGACCATCATTGGCATGGGCTTCCCGGGCTACTTCCTGATCGTCGCCGACTTCATCATGTGGGCGAAGAACAATGGCGTGCCGGTCGGCCCGGGCCGGGGATCGGGCGCCGGCTCGCTCGTCGCGTATGCGTTGTTCATTACCGACCTGGATCCGCTCAAGTACAACCTGCTGTTCGAACGGTTCCTGAATCCGGACCGCGTGTCCATGCCTGACTTCGATATCGACTTCTGTCAGGAAGGGCGGGACCGCGTCATTCAATACGTGAAGCAGAAGTACGGGGCTGACGCCGTATCGCAGATCGCGACGTTCGGTACGATGGCCGCGAAGGCCGCCGTGCGCGACATTGGACGGGTGCTCGATCTGGGCTACATGTTCACCGATGGCATCGCCAAGCTGATTCCGTTCAAGCCGGGCAAGCACGTGACCATCGCGGACGCGTTGAAGGAAGAGCCGACGCTGCAGGAACGCTTCGACAACGAAGACGAAGTGCATCAGTTGATCGAGCTGGCGCAGCGTGTGGAAGGGCTCACGCGCAACGTCGGCATGCATGCGGGCGGCGTGCTGATCGCGCCGGGCAAGCTCACGGACTTCTGCCCGCTCTACACGCAGGGCGAAGACGGCGGTGTGGTCAGCCAGTACGACAAGGACGACGTGGAGGCGGTCGGGCTAGTGAAGTTCGACTTCTTGGGCCTGACCACGCTCACCATTCTCGACTGGGCTGAACGGTATATCCGCCGGCTGGATCCATCGAAGAAAGACTGGAATCTGTCGCAGGTTCCGCTAGACGATCCCGCTTCGTTCCAGATCCTTAAGAAAGCGAATACGGTCGCCGTATTCCAGCTTGAAAGCCGCGGCATGCAGGGCATGCTGAAGGACGCGCAGCCTGACCGGTTCGAGGACATCATCGCGCTGGTGGCGTTGTATCGACCGGGCCCGATGGACCTGATCCCGAGCTTCTGCGCGCGTAAGCATGGCCGCGAGATCGTCGAGTATCCGGACCCGCGCGTGGAATCCGTCCTGAAAGAGACCTACGGCATCATGGTCTATCAGGAGCAGGTGATGCAGATGGCGCAGATCATCGGCGGATACTCGCTCGGTGGCGCCGACTTGCTGCGTCGCGCGATGGGCAAGAAGAAGGCCGAGGAAATGGCTGAGCATCGCGAACTGTTCCGGCAGGGCGCGGCGAAGAATGGACTGACCGCGGTAAAGGCCGACGAAATCTTCGACTTGATGGAGAAGTTCGCCGGCTACGGTTTCAACAAGTCGCACGCGGCCGCCTACGCGTTGCTCGCGTATTTCACGGCGTGGCTGAAGGCGCATCATCCAGCCGAATTCATGGCGGCCAACATGTCGCTCGCCATGGACGACACGGACAAGGTCAAGATCCTGTTCGAGGATTGCCTCGTCAACAAGATGGTCGTGTTGCCGCCGGACATCAACCAGTCGGCGTACCGGTTCGAGCCAGTGCCCGAAGCCGATGGCAAGCGTTCGAAGACCATCCGGTACGGACTCGGTGCGGTGAAGGGCAGCGGGCAGAGTGCTATCGAAGAGATCTTGCGGGCGCGCGACGAAGCGCCGTTCACGGATATCTTCGACTTCTGCACACGCGTGGATCGGCGCATGGTGAACCGGCGCACGGTGGAAGCGCTGATTCGCGCCGGCGCGTTCGATTCGCTGCATGACAATCGGGCGCAACTGATTGCATCGGTGCCGCTCGCCATGGAAGCGGCGGATCAGGCCGCGGCGAACGCCATGCAGTCCGGTCTCTTCGACATGGGCGACGAACCGCAACAAGGTCACGAACTCGTCGACGAACCCATGTGGTCGGACAAGAAGCGCTTGCAGGAAGAGAAGAGCGCGCTGGGTTTCTATTTGTCGGGCCATCTCTTCGACGCCTACAAGACCGAAGTCCGCCGTTTCGTCCGCCAGAAGATCGGCGAGTTGAAGGAAGGGCGCGAGAAGCTGGTTGCGGGCGTGATCACGACCATGCGCACGCAGATGACCCAGCGCGGCAAGATGCTGATCGTCAATCTCGACGACGGCACCGGCCAGTGCGAAGTCACTGTGTTCAACGAGCAGTTCGAGGCGAACAAGGCGCTCTACAAGGAAGACGAGTTGCTGGTCGTGCAGGGTCAGGCGCGCAACGACGCGTTCACCGGCGGCATTCGTTTTACGGTTGAAGCGGCAATGGATCTGGAGCGCGCGCGCAGCAAATACGCGCAATCCGTGAAGGTCGAAATGAACGGCAACGCGGACGCTTTGCGATTGAAGAAGGTGCTGGAAGCGCATAGCGCACCGCCCGAGCAGGCTGCGGCGCCCGCTGCGGTTCAGCCCTCATCGA
>NZ_JBSIPA010000418.1:0-5765 GCF_053574605.1 Caballeronia sp. M23-90
TGCCGCAAGCTGCAACGGCACGCCCGATGCCCGCTTCTGCGCGGCGCCCGGCGCCATGGCTTCCTCGTAATCGAGCAAGGCCTTGCCCGTGTGCGATTGTTCACAAGCGGAGACATCGTCCGGTGTGCCTACGCAAACCACCAGGCCGCCTGCGTCACCACCTTCAGGACCCAGATCGATGATCCAGTCGGCCGCGCGGATCACGTCGAGGTTGTGCTCGATCACGATCAGCGAATGGCCGCGTTCCAGCAGACGCCGAAGCGCTTGCATGAGCTTGGCGATGTCATCGAAGTGAAGACCGGTCGTGGGTTCGTCGAACATGAACAGACGGCCCGGCTTGTTGCCGCTCGCTTGTGCCGTTTCCGCGAGGAAACCCGCCAGTTTGAGGCGTTGCGCTTCGCCGCCGGAAAGCGTCGGGACGGGCTGTCCGAGCTTCACGTATTCAAGTCCAACGTCCACGATAGGCTGCAACACCCGCAGCACTTCCTTGTCCTTGGCGAAACATGCGACGGCTTCGCTGACGGTCAGGTCGAGCACATCGGCGACGCTCAGGGAACGGCCATCGCGCTCGATCTGCACATCGAGGATTTCCGCACGATACCGCCGGCCATCGCAATCCGGGCAACGCAAATACACATCGCTCAGGAACTGCATTTCCACGTGCTCGAAGCCCGAGCCGCCGCAGGTCGGGCAACGGCCGTCGCCGGAGTTGAAGCTGAACATGCCCGCGCTGTAACCGCGTTGCGCCGCCAGCGGCGCCTTTGCGAAGAGCTTGCGAATTTCATCGAAAGCGCCAACGTAGCTCGCCGGATTCGAACGCGCCGTGCGACCGATCGGCGACTGATCCACGAAGATCACTTCGCTTAATTCGTCCGCGCCTTTCAGCGCGCGAAATGCGCCCGGCGTTTCCGTTGCCTTGCCGAAATGACGCAGCAAGGCTGGCGCGAGGACATCCTGGATCAGCGTCGATTTGCCCGAACCCGATACCCCCGTCACGCACACCAGACGCTGCAGCGGAATCTCGACCGTGACATCGCGCAGGTTGTGTTGCGTCGCACCTTCGAGCACGAGCCGCGGCGTCTTTGCATCGACTGCGCGGCGCTGCCAGTTCGACACATGCGCTACGTGCTTGCGGCCGCCAAGATAAGCGCCAGTGAGCGTGTCGCTATGTTCAATGTCGTTCGGCGATCCGTCATACACGATCGAGCCGCCGCGTTCGCCGGGGCCCGGACCCATATCGATAAGACGATCCGCCGCCAGCATCACCGACGGATCGTGCTCGACGACCACCAGCGTGTTGCCCGCATCGCGCAGCCGGTGCATTGCCTCGACAATCCGGTTCAGGTCGCGCGGATGCAAGCCGATGCTCGGTTCATCGAGCACGAACAGCGTGTTCACGAGCGACGTGCCGAGCGCGGTCGTCAGGTTGATCCGCTGCACTTCGCCGCCCGACAGCGTGCGGCTCTGGCGATCCAGCGTGAGGTAACCGAGGCCGACATCGCAAAGATACTTGAGGCGGGTGCGGACTTCGTTGTGCAGCAGCTTGAGCGCGTCGTCGAGCAACGTGCTTGGCAGTGTCAGCGAATCGAAGAACCGGCGAATCCGGTCGATCGGCATCAGCATCAGGTCGTGCAGCGTGAGGCCGGGCAGCGCTTCGAGTTGCGGACGTGTCCATTCCACGCCGGCCGGCAGGAAACGATCGGCCGGACTTAACACGGCGTCCGCCTGGTCCTTCGTACCAAGACGCCACAGCAGCGCTTCGGTTTTCAGCCGCGCGCCTTCGCACACCGGACACTTCGTATAGCTGCGATATTTCGACAGCAGCACGCGGATGTGCATCTTGTACGCCTTCGATTCCAGGTAATCGAAGAAACGCTGCACGCCGTACCACTGGTTCTGCCACTTGCCCGTCCAGTCCGGCGAACCGTTGATCACCCAGTCGCGTTCCTTTTGCGTCAGGTCGCTCCAGGGCACCCCAAGCCGAATGCCGGCCTTCGCGCCGTAGCGCAACAGGTCGTCCTGATTTTCCTGCCATGCGGGCGTCTGCATCGTCTTGATCGCGCCGCCGCGCAGCGTCTTGCGTTCATCGGGGATCACGAGACCGAGATCCACGCCGATCACGCGGCCAAATCCACGGCACGTTTCGCACGCGCCGTACGCCGAGTTGAACGAGAACAACGCGGGTTGCGGATCGGCGTAGCGAATATCGCTTTCCGGGCTGTGAAGGCCGGTGGAGAAGCGCCACGTGGGAACGTCCGTTGGCTTGTCGCTGTCTTCCGCGCCCGGCTCCGGCAACACATACACATTCACACGCCCCGTGCCGCGCAGCAACGCGCCTTCGATCGCCTCGAGCGCCCGCGACCGTTCCGTGTTCTGCAAACGGAACCTGTCGGCGACCACATCGAGCATCTGCCGGCCGTCCTGATGCCGCTTGGCCTGCACGCGCGTATAACCGCTCGCGGAAAGCCATTGCGCGACTTCTTCGTCGCTCGCGGACTCGGGCAGCTCGACCGGGAACGTGATCGCAATACGCGGATCGTTCGCCTTCGTGCGCTCCAGCAATTCGACGTAGATGGTCTCCGGCGTGTCATGCCGGACCTGATGCGAGGTCTTTTTATCGAAGAGCTCGGCAGCGCGCGCATAGAACAGCTTCAGGTGATCGTTCAGCTCGGTCATCGTGCCGACAGTCGAGCGCGAACTGCGCACCGGATTCGTCTGGTCGATGGCAATCGCCGGCGGCACGCCGTCCACGCGATCCACCTGCGGACGATCCATCCGGTCGAGGAATTGCCGCGCGTAGGCGCTGAACGTTTCGACATATCGACGCTGGCCTTCGGCGTAGAGCGTGTCGAAAACAAGGCTCGATTTACCCGAGCCGGAGGGACCGGTCACCACGGTCATCTGGCCCGTGTACAGGTCCAGGTCGATATTCTTGAGATTGTGCTGGCGAGCGCCGCGAATGCGGATTGCGTTGTTGGATGCCAATTTTTCCTAACCGGTTCAATGAGTTAGATCGTCCACCGAAGCGTCGGTACCGCGTACGGCTCGCGCTGGAGCCGCTGCTGTGCAAAGCACTTCGATGAGATAACTGCGGAAGTATCCGATACTGTACACCCGTACAGTGTTTTTGGCAGACCGAACCGGCGGCCAGGATGACCTACGACACGAATGGCAGCTTTACATCACGAGCTGCATCGAGCATTGAGACGGTG
Organism: Caballeronia sp. M23-90; assembly: GCF_053574605.1. Lineage (NCBI taxonomy): Bacteria > Pseudomonadati > Pseudomonadota > Betaproteobacteria > Burkholderiales > Burkholderiaceae > Caballeronia > Caballeronia sp. M23-90. The sequence continues at coordinate 3,213 of NZ_JBSIPA010000418.1, forward strand.
ATCTTCCGGACTTCCAGCTTGCTCTGCGTGATATGGGCACGCAGCAAGATGGATGCCTCAGTCAGGCGTTTGCGTTCGATCAGATGCAGCATGGTCGAATGTTCGTCGTAAGTCGCGCTGGTCCTGTGCGGCTTCAGAAAATCGAGGCGGCGCACGATGCGGATGCGTTCTGTCACATCGTTATGCACGCGGACCATCTCGGCATTCCCCGTTGCGGACACCACTCGCCGATGAAAATCCTCGTCCATGCCAAACATTTTCACGGCGTCGGATTCACGGGCTTCGGGCTCGACGCACCAGATTGCCTTGAGCGCATCGATAGCAACGCGCGCCGCGTCGCCGCCCGCAGTCATTCGTTCGAGCGCGGCGAGTTCGAGCACGATGCGCAGATCGTAGAGCTGGTCCATCTGATTGAAGTCGATCGTCGCGACCTTCCAGCCGCGCCGGAAACCTACTTCGAGGTAACCCTCGCGTTGCAGGCGGAACAGGCCGTCGCGCATGGGCGTGCGCGATACACCGTAATACTGCGCGATACCGTTCTCAGAAAAGCGGTCGCCCGGAAACAGCCTGAAGTTGAAGATGTCGTGCTTCAGCCGCTGATAAACCTGTTCGGCAAGGGGATTGGCCGCGTTCGGCTCAACTATTTCAATACCCGCTTCAATCGTGTCTTCCTGCATTCGCGCTCCCGTTTGTTCTTATTATCGGCGTTTCAGGGTTCGGGAATCAGGCTGACGTGCGCGGCGACGATTTTCCAGTTGCCGTCATCGCCAATGCGAGCCCAGCTTTGCATCTGCCTTCCGATCAACGGCGTGGTATCGCTCGTGAATTCAGTGCTGACGGTTGCGAAGTCCGTGCCAAAAGTCGTGACGATGGTCCGGTGCAACTTGCGCGAAGCCGGCACCGGCGCGCACGTCTCGCGCCATTGGCGGATGGCGTCGCCCCCATGCTGGATCTCGGCAATGCCATAACGCACGGTCTCGGTTGCATTCCAGAACAGTGCATTCATGGTCTCGATGTCGTTGGCGACCAGCGCGCGTTCATATTCGACGAACGCCGCGCACACTTGTGCGATCACCTCGGGCTGGTTGATCGGCAACGTCATGACTTGCCCTTGTAGGTGCGCTCGGGTGGCGCGAAACCGCAGGACGTTCCGTCTGTTACCTTCACGCCGTCTTCCCATGGCAACCGATATTCACCATGCACCATGTCATGCATGAACGTGTACGGGCAATCCTGCGCGCCGCCCTTCACGGCAACATATCCGCGATGCCCGAACTGATAGATGTTGTTCTCGACGCCCCAGTTCAAGCGCGCTTCGCGAACGAGGTCAGGCCGCATTTCACAAGTGATGATTTCGTCCGGCCGGTGACTGCCGTCCACCATCACCGTGCCATCGAAATCGCAGAACATACCTTCGCCCATGGAATCAAAACTGCCGTCGGTGCCGCAGAGACACACGCTTGCCGTTTGCGCGAGGTTCTGGAATGCGTTCGACTGGTTCGTGATACGCCATGCGTGGCGTATCGGCGCGGTATATCCCGCTGTGCGCAGAATGATTTCCGCGCCCTTGTACGCGGCTTCGCGCGCCATCTCGGGGAACATGCCGTCGTGGCAGATGATGAGCGAAAGCACCGCACCCTTCGGCCCGATGCACACCGGAACCCCTATGTTTCCAGGCTCCCACGGCTCGACTGGCACCCATGGATGCAGCTTGCGATAATAAAGTCTGACCTCGCCGGTATCGTCGATGATCAGTCCGCTGTTGTACGGATTGCCGCCCGGGTTGAGTTCCATGATCGAGAAGCAGCCCCAGATCCTGTGCTCGATACACGCTGCCTTGAACGCCGCTACTTCGGGACCATCGAGCGTACACATGATGGCGTCATCCGTGCGCATGGAGAGACCATGTAGCGCGTACTCCGGAAACACGACGAGGTCCATCGCCGGATTGTTGCGTCGCGCCTTGCCGACCATTGCCACGATCTTCTGCGTCTGTGCAGCGAGTTCTTCGCGCGTCGCGACATCCGGATTCTGCAATTGCACCAGTCCGACCACGATGCCGTTTGGCGACTTGTTCAATCCGCCCAATCCACTCGAGCTCATTCAATGACCTCCTTCAAAGGTTCGGCTGCAGGCACGGTTTGCGCGACCGTATCGCCATGTCCCGCCATGTAATGACCGAGCGTTGCACGATCTGCGTTTGCGGCGGATGTCTCGAACACGAGTTCGCCTTCCGCGATCACCGCGATACGATCCGCCAGTTCCAGCAATTCGTCGAGATCTTCGCTGACCAGCAGGACCGCTGCGCCGGCATCGCGTGCGGCCATGATGCGTGCGTGAATGTCAGCCACCGATGCAAAGTCGAGACCAAACACCGGATTCGCGACGATCAGTACGTCGACGGGTTGACCCAGTTCGCGAGCCAGCACCGCGCGCTGCACGTTGCCGCCCGAGAGTGTGCCGATGGCGCGTTCAGGAAGCGGCGGCCGCACGTTGAATTCATCAATGAGCTGGGCTGCACGATCGCGCATCGCGCGGCGGTCGAGACGCCAA
>NZ_JBSIPA010000419.1:0-5761 GCF_053574605.1 Caballeronia sp. M23-90
GTCCGAACTCGAGGCGGCGCTCGAAGGGCTCGAGCCGAAACGCCGCGCGGCCTCGAGTTCGGACTGCGGCAATTCCAGCGAAGCCACGCTTTCCGCCTTCAGCCGGTCGAACTTGTTCGTGTAGTCGAGCACGGCTTCGTCGCCGCGCTTTTTTACGTCAGCGAGAATTTGCGCGACAGAGCGCTCGATAGCTTCGTCCTCGCTCGCCTCGAACGCGAGCACCGCGTGCAGCGCCGTGTGAAAACCGTTGGCGCTGGAGTCGAGTTTGCGAATCTTGATAGACATGATGCTGGTATCCGTTTGTTTGCCTTGACCTGCGTCGCTTTGCCTACACACTAGCCGACGCGCGTTCGAACGCATCGAGATAAGGCTTCAACGCAGCGCGCTTCAACTTCAGCGCGGCCTGGTTCACGACCAGACGCGACGATATTTCCATGATCTCTTCGACTTCGACAAGATCGTTCGCGCGCAACGTGTTGCCCGAGCTGACCAGGTCGACAATAGCATCGGCCAGTCCGACCAGCGGCGCGAGTTCCATCGATCCATACAGCTTGATCAAGTCGACGTGAACGCCCTTCGACGCGAAATGCTCTCGCGCCACTTCAACATATTTTGTCGCAATGCGCAGCCGCGCACCTTGCCGCACGGCGGTTTCGTAGTCGAAACCGTTCTTCACCGCCACCGACATCCGGCAGCGCGCAATGTTCAGATCGACCGGCTGGTACAGCCCGCCGCCGCCGTGTTCGATCAGCACGTCCTTGCCCGCCACGCCGAAATCCGCAGCGCCGTATTCCACGTAAGTGGGGACATCGGTTGCACGCACGATGATCACCCGCAAATTCGGATTCGTGGTCGGCAAGATCAGCTTGCGTGACGTTTCCGGATCTTCAGTCACTTCAACGCCGGCGGCTGCGAGCAGCGGCAAGGTTTCTTCGAAAATCCGTCCCTTCGACAAAGCCAGCGTCAGCATTGCCCCCGCCGGCACCGATGCAGAAGTCTGCAGTGAACTCATTGCTCCACCCCGTTGCCCTTGATGCGCCGCACGTTTGCGCCGACGGCCGTCAGCTTGCTTTCCATCCGGTCGTAGCCGCGATCGAGGTGATAGATCCGGTCGATCAGCGTCTCGCCTTCCGCACACATGGCCGCGATCACCAAACTCGCCGATGCCCGCAGATCCGTTGCCATCACCTTCGCGCCCGACAGCTTTTCGACGCCGGTAACCAGCGCCGTGTTGCCATCGACAGTAATGCTCGCGCCCAGGCGGTTCAGTTCCTGCACATGCATGAAGCGGTTTTCGAAGATGGTTTCGACCGCTTGCGACGTGCCGTTGGCCATGGTGTTGAGCGCCATGAACTGGGCCTGCATGTCGGTCGGGAACGCCGGATATTCCGATGTCCGGAAACTCACCGCGTTCGGACGCCTGTTCATGCGCACGCGAATCCAGTTCTCGCCCTCTTCCACCGATACACCCGCTTCGTGCAGCTTCTCGATCACCGCTTCAAGCAGCGAAGGATTCACGTTACGCAACGTGACGTCGCCGCCGGTCGCCGCAACGGCGCAAAGAAACGTGCCGGCTTCAATGCGGTCAGGCACCACTGAATGGTGCGCGCCATGCAGCTTGTCCACGCCTTGAATGACGAGCCGGTCCGAGCCGATGCCATCGATCTTCGCGCCCATCGCGACGAGCAGATTCGCAAGGTCGCTGACTTCCGGCTCGCGCGCCGCGTTCTCGATCACCGTTTCGCCTTCCGCCAGAACCGCCGCCATCAGCAGGTTTTCCGTGCCGGTGACCGTGATCATGTCGGTGACGATGCGCGCGCCTTTCAGGCGCTTCGCCCGCGCCTCGATAAAACCATGCTCGATGGTGATCTCGGCGCCCATCGCCTGGAGGCCCTTGATATGCTGATCGACGGGGCGCGCGCCGATGGCGCAGCCGCCCGGCAACGACACCTTCGCTTCACCAAAGCGCGCGACGAGCGGACCGAGCACGAGGATGGACGCACGCATGGTCTTGACCATTTCGTACGGCGCGACGAGGTTGTCCAGCTTCGCTGCGTTCAGCGACACGCGGCCATCCGCCGACTCCGAACGCACGCCCATCTGGTTGAGCAATTTGAGCATCGTGCGCACGTCCTGCAGGTTGGGCACGTTTTCCAGATGCACGTCGTCTGCGGTCAGCAAGCTGGCGCAGAGAATCGGCAATGCCGCGTTCTTCGCACCGGATACAACGATTTCGCCCGAGAGCTTCGAGCCCCCGACAATCACGAGTTTGTCCATGCCTGGCGTTCCTTCTACGGAGCTTCCTGCAGCGGCGCCGTGGTCGGCGTCGCGGTTGTCTTGAGTGAATCGCACTAAATTTCCAGCTAATCGGTTGATAGGTGATGCTCAGATACAGCGCGAGCCGGCGAACCGCTCAGGCGGGTTTCCACTCGGCGGGCGTCAGCGTCTTCATGCTCAGCGCGTGGATTTCCGCCCGCATGCGGTCGCCAAGGGCCGCGTACACGAGCTGGTGACGCGCGATCGGCCGCTTGCCTTCGAACGCATCGCTCACGATGGTCGCAAAGAAATGCTGGCCGTCGCCTTCGACTTCGACGTGCTGGCAAGACAAGCCGCCAGCGATGTAGTCCTTCACTTGCTCGGGAGTCGGCAACATGGGTGTCTCCTGAAAATTGAGCGAATCGATTAAATGAGCCTGCGAGTGAGCCTGATGAGTGAGCCTAGTGGCGCAGCTTGTAGCCGCTTGCCAGGAGGCGCATGGCAACCACAGCCAGCACGATAAAAAACCCGCCGACAATGCCAAGGCTCGCGAGCGGACTGACGTCGGACATGCCGAAAAAGCCGTAGCGGAAACCGTCGATCATGTAGAAAAACGGATTGAGCCGCGACACTTCGCGCCAGATGGGCGGCAGCGTATGCGTGGAGTAGAACACGCCCGACAGGAACGTCAGCGGCATGATCAGGAAGTTCTGGAACGCGGCGAGCTGGTCGAACTTGTCTGCCCAGACGCCGGCGATCAACCCGAGCGTGCCGAGAATCGCCGAGCCGAGGATGGCGAACGCGAGAATGTAGAGCGGCGCGGAGAAGCTCATTGGAATGAACCACACCGTCACGATAAAGACGCCGAATCCAACCGCCAATCCGCGCACAACCGACGCCAGCACATACGCGAAGAACATTTCCCAGTGCGAGAGCGGCGGCAGCAGGACGAACACCAGATTACCCGTGATCTTCGACTGAATCAGCGACGAAGAACTGTTTGCGAACGCGTTCTGCAGCACGCTCATCATCACGAGGCCAGGCACGAGAAAACTCGTGTAGGCCACACCTGGATAAACCTCGACATGACTCGTCAGCGCGTGGCCGAAGATCATCAGGTACAACAAGGCCGTGATCACCGGCGCGAGCACGGTCTGGAACGCGACCTTGTAGAAACGCAGGATTTCCTTGTAGAACAGGGTGCGAAAGCCGCTCATGACAAGCCCTCGACCACTTCCGGCCCGTTCATCACTTGCACGAATACGTCTTCCAGATCTGCCTTGCGGACATCGATTTCGTCGAACGTGCAGCCGGCCGCTCGGCATTTCGCGAGGATCGGCTCGACGTCGTCGTAGCTTGAAAGTCGCAGCAAATGATTCGTGCCCGAGGTCGCCCGCGGATCGACTTCCAGCGTGCGCAGCTCGACGGGCAACACGCCCTGCGAGAATCTCAGCGAAAGCTGCATGCCGGCGAAGCGCTGCAACAGCGTGCTGGTTCGTTCGAGCGCGACCACCTCGCCGCGACGCAGCATTGCGAGCCGGTCGCACAAGGCCTCGGCTTCTTCCAGATAGTGCGTCGTCAACACGATGGTGTGACCCTCGCGATTCAGGCGCGAGATGAATTTCCAGAGCGTCTGGCGCAACTCGACATCGACACCCGCGGTCGGTTCGTCGAGCACGATCACCGGCGGTTTGTGCACCAGCGCCTGCGCGACCAGCACACGGCGTTTCATGCCGCCGGACAGTGCACGCGTGTTGACATCGGCTTTCTCGGTGAGATCGAGATTCGCCATGATTTCGTCGATCCAGTCATCGTTTTTACGCAGACCGAAGTAGCCCGACTGGATGCGCAGCGATTCGCGAACAGTGAAAAACGGATCGAAGACGAGTTCCTGCGGCACCACGCCGAGCGAACGGCGTGCATCGCGGAAATCCGTGACCACGTCGTGGCCGCGTACGGAGATCGTGCCGCTATCCGCGCGCGCGAGGCCCGCGAGAATGCTGATCAGGGTAGTTTTACCCGCGCCGTTCGGGCCGAGCAGACCGAAAAACTCGCCCTCTTCGACGACGAGATTCACGCCTTTGAGCGCTTGCAGCTCTTTGTAGCGCTTTTTGACGTTGCGTATTTCTATGGCTGACATTGACAGTGCGCGCGCGTGTTGGGGGCTGCGCCTCTAGGTGTGCGGATCGGAACCAGAACCGGCCTTCATTACGACGAAAGGCGGAAGTCAGGCCGAAAAAACGGTTGATTATAGGCCATCTGCGGCTGGGAGCTGCCGCAAGCGTGTCCGTGACAACCCTGTCTGGCGCGTCTCGTCGGCGTCAGAACGCGACGAAAACACGCCATGGGTTCAGGCAGACAGGATCAATGTCGGAAGGTGAGAAGCGTATCGACGCCATAGACTTGCGCGAGACTGGCAAGCCCGGAGGGGAGATTGACGACGGCAAATGCCGCACCGCGCGCAGTGGCAGCACGCTGCCACGCGATCAGGACGGCGAGCGCCGACGAATCGAATTGCTTGAGCGGCGCGCAATCCACTTCGGTTGCGCCCGCTGCGATCCGCGACAAACCCGCATCGAGCGCGCTCTTTGCGCTGTCGTGCGTGAGGGTCGCGGCGGTTTCGAAGCGACTCACGATGCCTTGCCGTTCGCGAGTTGCTGGTTACGCTGGGTCAGGAACTGCAGCAGGCCGGACACGCCATGCTGCTGGATCTGCTCGTTGAACTGCTGCTGGTAAGCCTGGATCAGCCACGCACCGAGCACGTTGATGTCGTACACCTTCCAGCCCTGCGGCGTCTTATACAGGCGGTAGTCGAGCTGGATCGGCGAACCGTTGTTCAGCACGACCGAGCGAACAACCACGTCTGTGTCGCTCGGATCAGCGCGGAACGGCTTGTACTGGACTTGCTGGTCGCGAACCTGCGCCAACGCGCCCGCATACGTGCGGATCAGCAGCATCTTGAACTGCTCGACGATCTGCTTTTGCTGTTCCGGCGTCGCCGTGTTCCAGTTGCGGCCCATCACCAGACGCGTGGTCCGGGTGAAGTCCGTGTATGGCAGGATCTTTTCATTCACCAGCTGCGTGATGCGCGTGATGTTGCCCGACTGGATCTGCTTGTCGGCCTTGATTTGATCGAGAACCTGGGAGGTCACCGTCTTGACGAGTCCGTCTGGCGTCGACATATCGTCGGCTTGAGCGAACGCGCCCGTGCAAAAAGCCATCAGCACGGCAAACAGGGGGAGCAAGAATAGTTTTTTCATTAAAGACTCTGCAAAAAAAGTGGCCTGGGTTTGAGCGCGGCGTGCGCTACGAGTTCATCACCGCACTATTACCAGCCGTCAAAACGCTTTCGATATATTACTGGCGCGCGGTGTTTTGCGCTTTTTCCACACTTTGCTCAACGCAGCCTGAACGACGGGAACGACGGAATGCGCGGCGGCACCATGCGATCAGCCGGAACACCGGTTGCGCCCGGTGCGCTTGCACCCGCTGCGCCAGAAGCCGC
>NZ_JBSIPA010000041.1:0-25850 GCF_053574605.1 Caballeronia sp. M23-90
GCATGGTATGGGCTTCGGAGAACCGGAACCGGCGCTGTGCGCGGGTACGCAGCTTGAGGAGGAATGAAAGCACGTGAGCTGGGTTTGATCGGGTCGAGGCGGAGGTTTGCGGGGGGAAGGATATCACCGCCCACACGAGCATGGTATGGGCTTCGGAGAACCGGAACCGGCGCTGTGCGCGGGTACGCAGCTTGAGGAGGAATGAAAGCACGTGAGCTGGGTTTGATCGGGTCGAGGCGGAGGTTTGCGGGGGGAAGGATATCACTGGCGACCGGGCGCGGGGACTTCACGCGCTGCGGGTGTCGCGGCAATAAAAAACCCGGTCGTGCCTGCACAAGACCGGGCTGTCCAGCATGCAACCGCTAATTCACCACTTGGGCGCGAAAGGCGGCTTGGCGTGGCGTTCGCCTTCGTCGAGGGCATCGATCTTTTTGATGTCGTCGGCGTCGAGCTTGAGTTTTTGCGAGTCCCAGTTCACCTGCTGATGTTCCGGATTCGTCGATGCAGACAGCACCACGATATCGCGCGACAACAGCCACGCGAATGTCACTTGCGCGGCCGTCACGCCATGCTTCTTCGCGATTTCGTTGAGCGTCGGATCCTTGTGCGCACGGCTTTCGCCAAGCGGCATGTACGCGGTCGCCTTTACGCCGAGCTTTTGCGTCGCTTCGACCAGTTTGCGGTTGGCGAGGAACGGGCTGATCTCGAACTGGTTCGTCACGATACCTTCGCCGCCCGGCACCTTCAGCGCTTCTTCCAGCAGCGGTGCGGTGAAGTTCGACACGCCGAAATGGCGAATCAGCCCTTGCTTCTGCGCATCCTGGAATCCCGCGATGGTTTCTGCGATCGGCACCACGCTGTCGGGCGACGGCCAGTGGACAAGCGCCAGATCGATCGTGCCGATGTTCAGTTTCTTGTGGCTATCGACGAGACTCTTCACCACATCAACTCTGCGCAACTGGTCGTGCCAGACCTTCGTCGTGACCCAGATGTCCTCGCGCGGAATGCCCGAATCGCGCACGCCTTTGCCGACGGACTCTTCGTTGTTGTAGAACTTCGCGGTATCGATATGGCGATAGCCGAGTTGCAGCGCGCTCTTGACTGCGTTCACGGTCTTTTCGGCATCCACACGAAAAGTACCCAGTCCAAATGAGGGAATCGTTTCAACCATCTGATGCTCCTTTGAGTACGGTTATTCAAGGGCCGAGCGATTTCAGGCGCCGTCAAGCGTCCTGATCCAGCTCGGGATAATGCCGGAAGATGCCGGATTCATTGAAGGGGATCCGGCGTTCCGAATCGACATAAGCGGCAATGTTTGGGCGATCCAGAACGGCGTCGTGGAGCGCTTGCAAGTGCGGGTATTGCTTTGAGAATTTCCTGGTTGCGCGCGGGAAGGCATAGTGAAGGCCCTCGACAAGCTGGAATATCGACAGATCCACGTAGGTGGTCTGATCGCCGACCATGTGTCTGGAACCGTGCGGATTCTGCTTGAGCACACGCTCGAAGTAACCGATGAACTTCGGAATCCGGTTGTCGATAAAATCCTTCGCCCGTGTTTTCGCTGCGTCCTTTTGGTCCTCGTAGTACAGGTCGGAGGCGAGCGGGTGATGGGTATCGTGGACTTCGGCCACCATGTCCGCGATGGTGAGCTGCAAACCATTGGCAACGTAACGCAGCTTTTCGTCCTTGGGCGAAAGGCCGAGTTTGGGACCAAGGTAAAACAGGATGTTCGCGACTTGCGGCACGATCAGCTCGCCGTCTTTGAGAAAGGGCGGCGCGAAGGGAATGTGTGGTTCGCTCTCGCTTTCGATGATCTTCATCATCGCGCCCGTGCCCTGGCCGTCTTTCTTGGCGCCGCGCGCCACATCGATGTAGTTCGCACCCGCATCTTCGAGTGCGAGCCGAACGAATTCGCCGCGACCCTGAAGGCCATCCCAGTAATAGAGCTCGTACGCCATTCGTAAGATCCTCATGTCTGAATGTTGGCGGGGTGAACTGGGAAGGGTAGCAACGGTTGTGCCGGTGTTCTAAACGCCCGTCTCGCAGACTAGCTTAAAAGCAAACGCCCCGCGGGCAGCGGGGCTTACATCCTGGTCTCGCGGCCAATTATCCCAGCAACCGCTCCACACCCATCGTAATCGCCAGGCCGCCGCCAATCAGCCAGGCATACAAAATAGCCCCTGTCACCAGCGCACGCGGCCCGGCCTGACGAATCTGCGCGACCCTCGTTTCGATACCCAGCGCCGTCATCGCCATGGTCAACGCGAACGTATCGAGCGTGTTGAGCGAGTGCGTGGCGGCAGCAGGTAAAACGTGCAGCGAATTCACGATAACCAGCGCAAGGAACCCAAGCGCGAACCAGGGAATGGCGAGCTTGCGCTTCGTGCCATCGGCGCCATTCGCAGCATTGCGCGAGCGGTTCACCCACATGCCGATCACGAGCAGCACCGGCACGAGCAACATCACGCGCGTCATCTTCACGATGGTCGCAATATGCGTTGCTTCCGGGCTTATGTTGCTCGCGGCGCCCACGACCTGCGCCACTTCGTGAATCGTGCCGCCGAAGAACAAGCCGACTCCCAGCGTATCCAGATGCAGCCAGCCGAGATGCACGGCGAGCGGATAGAGGAACATTGAGAGCGTGCCGAACAGCACCACGCTGCCAACGGCCATCGCGCTCTTGTGCGGCTCGGATTGCAGCGTCGATTCGAACGCAAGAACGGCCGCCGCGCCGCATATCGCGCTTCCCGCGGCGGTCAGCAGGGCGGTATCGCGGTCGAGTTTCATCAGCTTCATGCCGGCCCACGTGCCGATTGCAAGCGTACTCACCACGACCAGCACCGATACCGTCAACCCCGGCAAGCCGACTAGCGCGATTTCCTGCAGGCTGACGCGCAGCCCGAAGAAGCCCACGGCGATGCGCAACAATTTACGGGCGGAGAAATTCACGCCTGATGCCCAGCTCTCCGGCATGCCGTCGCGCAGTACGTTGCCGTAGATCGCGCCCGCGACGATCCCGACGATCAGCGGACTCAAGCCCAGATTTGCAATGACCGGCAACGCCGACAATTGCGTCACCGCCGCGGCGAAGAGTGCGACGAACAAAATACCGTTCAGTTGGCCACGAGTCTGGCCGGCGGGGGCGGCATTCGGTGAGAGGGGCGTAGTGACGGAGGACATGGTTTTTTCACCTTGGTTTGATTTGCCAATCCTATTCTCGATATATCGATATGAAAAATCGTCATTTAGGATGTAAAGTATCAGTCCAGCCGATATTTTTCTTCAAATGACCCCTGACCAGCTTATAACCCTCGCATTTGTTGCCGAACACGGAAATATCAGCCGGGCGGCGATCGCTCTGCATTTGTCGCAACCGGCGGTGTCGGGGCAATTGCGGCAGTTGCAGGACGAATTCGGCGAGCCGCTGTACCAGCGTGACGGCCGTGGCGTAAAGCTGACTGGTGCTGGCGAAGCGCTCGTTGTGTATGCCAATCGGATTCGCGAAACCTTCGCTCAGGCGCACGCATACCGGAATGCGCTGCGTGGCCTCGAAAGCGGCACCCTGCGAATCGGGGCGAGCACCACGCCCGCCAGTTATCTCCTGCCTTATCTGATAGCGGCGTTTCATCGGCAGCATCCGGACGTGACGATCCACACCATCGACGGCAACACGACCGAGATCGTCGCGGCGCTCGGTTCGCTCGATATCGCGATGATCGAAGGGCCGGTTGGCGCCGATCTGCCGCCTGGAACCGAAATCACGCAGTGGCGCGAGGACGAGATTGTCGCGATTGCGCCGAGTGGCCATCCTCTGACTGCGGGGAATGGCGAGGCCACACTTGAAGCGCTCTGTGCCGGGCCGCTGGTCTTGAGAGAAGCGGGGTCTGGCGTGCGCCAACTGGTCGAGCGTGCTTGCGCGCGGGCTGGCGTGCAGATGCGGGTCGCGCTGGAAATTGCGGGCGTGGAGGGTGTGAAGGAAGCGGTGCGGGCGGGAATGGGGATCGGTTTTGTATCGGCGATGTCGATGCGGCACGAGGACGACGCCTTGCAACGCTTGCGGATCGCGCCTGAACCACTCACGCGCCGGTTTTCGATTCTGATGCCGCATGCGGCGGCGCCATCGCGGGTAGCGGCGAGTTTTCGTGCGTTGTGTATGGAAGGCGACGAGGAAAATCACCGGTAGTCGGCTGCCGTAAGGGATTTCCATGATGGCAACCCGTCTGTCGCTGGCGGATCATCTCGGAAATGCACGGACGCTCACGCGTCTTTTTTAAATATCGTTTTTGGAACCGGTTCCAAGGCGACATTTCAGGCAAATCTGACCGTGGAATCCAGTCATTCCGTGAATCTGACCAAAAATACTGCTATTGCCCGAAACGTCCCCGTTGTGATTGTTGCGAGCGCTTTTGGCGTCGAATCGATCCGCCGCGATGGTCACGCAATGTGGGCCGAAGTCGCGGCGCGAGCGGGTGCGGCGGGGTTCGAAGTGCGTCGGGAACTGTTTGCCGATGACACGCAATCCCAGCCCGACTCACTCCGCGAACTCGGCGACACAATCCGCGCAGCCGGGATCTGGCCTGTGTATTCCACGCCGGCAACGCTTTTCGACGACCATGGCGCGCTCGATGAAACCGCCATGACCCAAACGCTTGCCGAAGCCGACGCGCTCGGCGCGCGCATCGTCAAGTTCCAGTTGGGCGGGTCGGCAACCACGGGCACGGCGACCGCTGCAGACACGCTCGATCGGCTGATTGCAGGGATCGCTGACTCGAAAGCCAAGGTCGTGGTCGAGAACGGACAATTGAAAGCAGGCGGCACGATCGACGCATTCGCGGCCTTGTTCGAAGCGTTGAAACCCCGCACGCATGCGCTGTCGATGACCTTCGATACCGGCAACTGGCGCTGGGCCGATCAGGATCCGATGGACGCGGCGCGCCGCCTGTCCGGCTACGTCACCTACGTGCATTGCAAGGCGGTCCAGGGCGAAGGCGCGCGACGTTTCGCAACCGCGCCTGCAATCGGCGACACGTCCTTCGCCACGCTGCTGAAACACCTCCCGCGCGACGTCCCACGCGGTATCGAATTTCCGTTCGACCCTGCGCATCTTGCCGATGACGCCGCGCGCTACGTCAAACAAATAGCATCGACTGATCAATGAACATGACCCAAGAAAAACCGAACATGAATCCAGCACTCGATGTCGTGACTTACGGCGAAGCAATGACGCTGTTCGTCGCGACGGAAACCGGCGATCTCGCGAAGGTCGGCCACTTTGCAAAACGCGTTGCCGGCGCCGATCTGAACGTGGCGATCGGCTTGTCGCGGCTCGGCTTCAGGGTCGGCTGGATGAGCCGCGTCGGCCGCGATTCATTCGGCCGGTACGTGCTCGATGTACTCGCGCAGGAGGGCATCGACTCGAGCCGCGTGACTATCGACGAGCGCTATCCGACGGCGTTCCAGCTCAAGTCCAGGAACGATGACGGCAGCGATCCGGCCATCGAGTATTTTCGCAAGGGTTCGGCGGCGAGCCATTTGTCGCTCGATGACTACGTCGCCGACTACGTGCTCGGCGCGCGCCATTTGCATCTGACGGGCGTGGCGCCTGCGATCTCGGGCACATCGCGCGAACTCGCGTTCCACATGGCGGCCGAAATGCGCAAGGCCGGCAAGACCATTTCCTTCGATCCGAACCTGCGCCCCACGCTCTGGCCGTCGCAAGAAGCAATGGCCGAGGCGCTCAACGCGCTCGCCGCGCACGCGGACTGGGTGTTGCCCGGCGTGAGCGAAGGCAAGATCCTGACGGGCTACACGACGCCGGAGGACATCGCCCGGTTCTATCTGGATCAGGGCGCGAAGGGCGTCGTGGTGAAGCTCGGCGCGCATGGCGCGTATTTCCGCACCGCGGACAACGACCAGGGCACCGTGCCGGCGATTGCGGTTGAGAAGGTCGTGGACACCGTAGGCGCCGGTGATGGTTTCGCCGTCGGCGTAGTGAGCGCCTTGCTCGAAGGACGCGATGTACGTCACGCGCTGACGCGCGGCAACCGCATCGGCGCGCTGGCAATCCAGGTGATCGGCGACAGCGAAGGCCTGCCGACCCGCGCGGAACTCGACAAGCTGGAACAAGCACCCGCCACCACCACGGTCGCCTCATAACGCGCGCACGCCCACGGACGGAGACAGTCATGCAACAAGCCAGCGACAGCACGACGAACAAACCCACGCTCGCGGTGCGCCGCTGGTGGACGATCATGCCGATCGTATTCATCACCTACAGCCTTGCCTACCTCGACCGGGCGAACTTCGGTTTTGCATCGGCGGCGGGGATCAACCATGACCTGGGGATCAGCAAGGGGCTGGCATCGCTGATCGGCGCGCTGTTTTTCCTCGGCTATTTCTTCTTCCAGATTCCCGGCGCGATCTACGCCGAACGGCGCAGCGTCAAGAAGCTCGTGTTTGTTAGCCTGGTCCTGTGGGGCGGATGCGCGGCGCTGACCGGTGTAGTCACGAACATTCCGTCGCTAATGGCGCTGCGCTTCGTGCTCGGCATCGTGGAAGCAGCCGTGATGCCGGCCATGCTGATCTTCATCTCGAACTGGTTCACGAAGTCCGAACGCTCGCGCGCCAACACGTTCCTGATTCTCGGCAATCCGGTGACGGTGCTGTGGATGTCCGTGGTCTCGGGTTATCTGATCAACTCCTTTGGCTGGCGCCATATGTTCATCGTGGAAGGCGCGCCGGCAATCATCTGGGCAGTGATCTGGTGGTTTATCGTGCAAGACAAACCGGCGCAGGTGAAGTGGCTTTCGGATCAGGAAAAGCGCGATCTCGACGAAACCCTGCGCGCGGAACAAGCCGCCATCAAACCGGTCAAGAACTATGGCGAGGCGTTCAAGTCGCCGGCTGTGATGAAACTCTCGGCGCAGTATTTCTGCTGGAGCATCGGCGTGTATGGCTTCGTGCTGTGGCTGCCGTCGATTCTCAAGAACGCGTCCTCGTTCGGCATGGTCGAGACCGGCTGGCTGTCCGCCGTGCCTTATCTCGCGGCGACGATTGCGATGATCGCGGCGTCGTGGGCATCGGACAAACTGGAGCGCCGCAAGCTTTTTGTATGGCCGTTCCTGCTGATCGGCGCGTTTGCTTTCGCGGGGTCGTACTTGCTGGGATCGACGAATTTCTGGGCGTCGTATGCGTTGCTCGTGGTTGCCGGCGCCGCCATGTACGCGCCCTACGGCCCGTTCTTTGCGATCGTGCCGGAACTCTTGCCGAAGAACGTCGCGGGCGGCGCCATGGCGCTGATCAACAGCATGGGCGCGCTCGGCTCGTTCGTGGGTTCCTACGTCGTCGGGTATCTGAACGGCGCGACGGGGTCGCCTGCGGCATCGTACGTGTTCATGAGTGCGGCGCTCGTCGCTGCCGTCATACTGACCCTGGCTGTAAAACCGCATCCCGTTGCGCCTGCCGCCAAATTCGCAGCGCACTAAATCTGACTTTCAGGACCCGTTCGATGAAAAAGAAAATCGTCGCGTACAAGCCGCTGCCCGCGGACGTGCTGGCCTACTTGCAGGAACATGCGGACGTTACCACCGTCGATCCGAAGCAGCACGACGCATTTGTCGCCGCATTGAAAGATGCCGACGGCGCCATTGGCGCCAGCACGCAGATCACGCCCGCAATGCTGGAAGGCGCAACGAAGCTCAAGGCGCTCGCAACGGTGTCCGTTGGTTTCGATGCTTTCGATGTCGCCGACCTGAATCGCCGCGGCATCGTGCTGACGAATACGCCCGATGTGCTGACCGAATCGACCGCGGATACCGTCTTCGCGTTGATTCTGGCGAGCGCGCGCCGTGTCGTGGAACTGGCCGACTGGGTGAAAGAGGGCAAATGGACCAAGAGCATTGGCGAGGAACAATTCGGTGTCGATGTGCAAGGCAAGACGCTGGGAATCATCGGCCTGGGACGGATTGGCGGCGCCGTTGCAAGGCGTGCGTCGCTGGGCTTCCGGATGAACGTGCAGTACACAAATCGCAGCCGGAATGAACAAGCGGAACGCGATTACGGCGCGAAGAAAGTCGAGCTGGACGAGTTGCTCGCGACCTCGGATTTCGTGCTGCTGCAAGTGCCGCTGACCGCCGAGACGCGCAATCTGATCGGCGCGGCGCAACTGAAGAAGATGAAGCCGAGCGCGATCCTGATCAATGCATCGAGGGGACCGACCGTCGATGAAGACGCCCTGATCGAAGCGCTGCAAAACGGGACGATCCTCGCCGCGGGTCTCGATGTGTTCGTGAAAGAACCGCTTGCCGCGGACTCGCCGTTGCTCAAGCTGAAGAACGTGGTCGCACTGCCGCACATTGGTTCGGCCACACACGAAACCCGGCACGCGATGAACAAGAACGCCGCCGAGAACCTGATCGGTGCGCTCAACGGCACGTTGACCAACAACATGGTGAATCCGGAAGCCCTGAAGCGCTGAGCGGCGCTGCCTTCAATCCGCCTTGGTAGATAAAGCGCGCTCTGGCGCGCTTTATTTTTACTGCACGAGACCATGCCAAAAGACAACTTCCTGACCGAACGCCGCGCGACCATCACGGATGTCGCCCGCGAAGCCGGCACCGGTAAAACCAGCATCTCGCGGTATCTGAATGGCGAGACGGGCGTGCTGTCGACGGACCTTCGCGAGCGCATCGAGGAGGCGATTGCCAAGCTCGATTATCGGCCGAACCAGATGGCGCGCGGGCTGAAACGCGGGCGCAACAGGCTGATCGGCATGTTGCTTGCCGACCTGACCAATCCGTATTCGGTGGAAGTGCTGCAGGGCGTCGAGGCGGCGTGCCACGCTTTCGGGTATATGCCGCTGATCTGCCACGCGGCCAACGAGGTGGATCTCGAACGGCGGTACTTGCAATTGCTGAGTACGTATCGCGTGGAAGGCGTAATCGTGAATGCGCTCGGCGTGAAGGAGGAGACGCTGGAAACGCTCGCAAGCGGCGGGGTGCCGGTAGTGCTGGTCGATCGTTCGATCGATGGCCTGGTGACCGACATGGTCGGCCTCGACAACACCGCAGCGGTCGCGGCAGCGATCCGCCATCTGGACGAGCAGGGCTTCGATGAACTCGTATTCGTGGTGCAGCCTTTCACGCATGTGAGTTCGCGCCGCGTGCGCGAGACGGCGTTTCGTGACACTATCGGCGCCCTTGGAGTGTCGGGCGCGACAGTCGTGCTCGACCTGGATGATGACAATCTGGCGGCCGAGGCGCTTGCCGGAATCGATACCCGTATCGGCGAGAACCGGCAACTCAACCGCCGCATTGCGTTGTTCGCGGCGAACGCGCCGGTTGCGTTGCGCGTCGCGCTGCATATGAAAGAGCGCCATGGCGCCGCGTGGCAGCGGCACGTGGCGCTGATGTGTATCGATGATTCCGAGTGGGCCGAACTAGCCGGAATGACGACTGTGCGCCAGCCGACCTATACCATAGGGGAGCGCGCCGTCGAATTCCTGCACGAGCGCATCGAGGGCGCGGTCATGGCGCCGCGCGAATGCCTGCTGCCGGGCGAACTGGTCGTGCGCACGTCAACGCTTGCGGGCAACATCTAGCATCTGGCCGAACATGGTTTTTGAGGATATTGATTCATGGTAAGTGTATTGACGCTGGTTTGCCTCACGCTTGCAACGCTGCTGATTGCGGCCTTGCCTTTCTGGCTCTACCGGAAAATGCGGCCGCAGTACGGGTTCGGGCGGCGCGATGTGATCGTCGGGATTGCGGTATTCGCGCTTTTTTCGATGGTCATCGAACGGGGCCTGCATGGCCTGATGCTGAGCAATGCGACGACCGTCGGCTTGTTGATGAACCCCGCGTTGTTCGTGATCTATGGCGCGCTGGCTACTGGTATCTGCGAAGAAGTGGGCCGCTTCGCCGGCATGAAATGGCTGATCCGGCGCGATCCTGCGTCGCTGCAAAAGCCGGGGACGGCGCTGGGTTACGGAATCGGGCATGGTGGCGCGGAAGCGTGGCTGGTCGGCGTGCTGGTTCAGCTTCAATGGCTTTTGTATGCCACGCTCGCCGATCGAAACATGCTCGATCAATATTTCACCAGTGTTCCCGCAGAATCGCTGCTGCGCTTGCATATGGTGCTGGGCAGCCTGACGCCTGAATCCGCGGGATTGTTCCTGGTCGAACGCGCTGCGGCGTTCGTGTTCCAGATCGGCTTTTCTGTCGTGATGTGGCACATGTTGCGCGAGCGTTTCCGCTTCACGCTGCCGTTCATGATCGTGGCGCATGCGCTGATTGCGTTGCCCATTGCGCTGTATCAGGCGCGCTTGATCCCGCTGCTCGCGGCAGACGCCGTGTATCTCGTGTTCGGCCTGATCGTGATGCGTGCGTTGCGCCGGTATTTTATCGGCGTGAGGGTTGCGTCCGACCGTGCGGCGCGAGCGAAGAACGGAGTCTGAGATGAGCGACGAATATCAGTTCGAATGTCCGAGCGCCGACATCGAAATCCTGGCGCGCGTGATCAGCGACCTGTTCCCGGAACAGACGCAATTCGTTGAACGCCCCGGCGACGATGGCCGGCTTTCGCTCGTCGTCCATTACATCGCGATGCGCTTCGGGACAACGGCGCGCCGCATTGCCATCGACATCCGCTTCGATCCCGCCGCGCTCGCGCGTTATCGGGCGATGCCGCCGCGCATGCACGCGCGCAGTTACGCGGTGCTGCGGGCGTATGTGGAAACGGAACTGGGCGCGCTTGAAGAGATGTACGCGAACGGGGAAACAGTGCCGCGTAACGTGGAGATCGACATGGGCGACGATTTCGCGTGACCCGGAGGTTTGATTGCTTAAGCCGGCTTATAAACCTTCGCGAAACGCGCTGCTTTGACTACACCGTAGTCGCCCGGCGCGTACTGCATGACCCAGTCGCCTGCCACGCCGTGCAATACATCGCCGGCTTCCGATCTCGCGATTGAAAACGACTCGTGCATTTGTTTCGCAAGCACGACAACCGGAATGTTTCGATACACGCCCGCGTCGCCGTGCTCGACGCCATCGTGCGGAAGGTATTTCGCATTGAAACGATCTCGCGAAACCACCCAGCGTTCACCCGTCGCGCCGGTGATCAGCGCATCGCCGGTTTCATAGCGGTTCGGACCTTCCAGACTCATCAGCGAGCCCGGTTCATGCGCGAACTGGACATGGACGGCTTCGTCCTTCACCACGCGTTGGGTGGCGGAGTCGGCAGTCAGGTCAAGGTGGGTAATCGATGTCATGTACGGTGCCGGGAGAGGCGGAAGCTTTGGAGACCGGAATCGTAACGCCAAGCCTTGCAGTTCGCACACTACAAAAACAAAAAGCGCTTGCACCGGTAACCCGATACAAGCGCTTGTTTCTCCAACTTACGGCTTGGTTGAAGACGCTGCGTCTGGCGCGATGCTGTCCGGCGTCGCCTTGCTGCGCGGTGCGCGGCGGCCTTTGTGCTCGCCGCGACGCGCTGTTTGATGGAAGCTGGCGTCGGCGAGCTTCTTCTGTTCCGGCGAAAGGCTCGAGTAAAGCGGCTCGAATGCATCGACGAGGCGCTTCGTGCCGTCGGCTTGCGCTTGCGTGATCTGCGCGTACTGCTTCATGTCGTCGACCGCCGTGGTGTTCGTCCCGAGCGCGATACGCTGGCGATACAACTCACCAATGGTGTGGCCGTTCTCACGCATGACATCGGCGAACTTGTTCCATTGATCTTCCTGTGCCGAAGTGATCTTGAGCTTGCTGTGCAGATCGGCAATGCGTTGCTCGACGCGTGCTTCGCGTGCCTGACCGCGCGCCGATTCAGGCGCAGACGCTCCCGCAGGCGAGGCGGCCGGCGCGGAAGACTGTGCAAATGCGGTCGAAAGAGCGAGCGAGGCGGCCAGTGCAACGAGTGTTTTTTTCATGGGTGACACCTTGGGGTCCATTAAGAAGGGGCAAGCGATACACACAAATACCGCATGTGCTGCTTGGCAACGCGCTATTAATATCACGTTAGCGCGCGGCTCTGCTTTGGTTGCCACAACTGCTTACAACCGATACGACTGCGAAAAATTCGCGCGAGACCACAGAGTTTAACCAACCTGATGCATCGCGCGCAGGTTGAGCCTCATGCTTTAATACCTGGAAGCCCTAACGCGCTGTAATAACAAAAGGAAATTGTTCCATGCGACCGCCGCGTCTCGATCAACTTGACGATATCGACCGCAACCTCGTTGCTTCATTGCAGGTGAATGCACGCGAGAGCGTGTCGGAAATGGCGCGCCAGCTTGGCATCGCACGCACTACAGTGATTGCCAGGCTCGCGCGGCTCGAAAAGACCGGCGTGATTGCGGGTTATGGCGTGCGGCTCGGACAAGACGTGCTCGATGCCAGCATCCAGGCATACGTTGGTATCAAACTCGCGCCGAAGTACGGCCGCGACGTGCAAAAGCGCTTCGCCAGGATGCCCGAGATGCAACTGCTTTGCGCGGTCAGCGGCGAGTTTGACTACGTTGCGTGGCTGCGGGCCGATTCGCCTGACAGACTCAACGACCTGCTCGATGAAATCGGCGGTCTTGAGGGCGTCGAGCGCACCACCACGTCCATCATTCTTGCGCGCAAGGTGGACCGAGGTGGCATGAATTGAACGACACCTTGACGTTTTGTATCGAAAGATCGTCAAAATGTCGAAATTGGATGTCGAATCGCATCTTTTTGTGTCTTTTATCAATATTCATGCGCTCCTAAACTGGTGTCCACGGATTTGCCCCGAGACGCCCATCAAGGAGATGAACATGAAAATAGCCCTCATCGGCGCCGGCCTGATTGGCCAGAGCATCGCCCGGATGCTGCGTGAAACCGGCGACTATGAAGTCGTCGTTTTCGACCGAGACGCCCACGCGCTCAGCCTGCTCGAAGCGCAGGACATCCCGACCCGGCGCGTCGATTCCGCCGATGCCAATGCGTTGCGCCTCGCCCTGCAAGGTTTCGATGCGCTCATCAATGCCATGCCTTATTACCTTGCCGTAACTGTTGCCACGGCTGCGAAGGCGGCCGGGGTGCATTACTTCGACCTGACCGAAGACGTGCGCGCCACCCATGCAATCCGCGCAATCGCCGAAGAGTCCACGCATGCATTCATGCCGCAATGCGGGCTGGCGCCGGGGTTTATCGGCATTGTTGCGAATGAGCTCGCGCAGCGGTTCACCGAGTTGCGCGAGGTCAAGATGCGCGTCGGCGCATTGCCCGAATTCCCGACGAACGCATTGAAGTACAACCTGACGTGGAGTATCGACGGCCTGATCAACGAATATTGTCAGCCCTGCGAAGCCATTCGCGACGGCAGTACACAATGGGTGCAGCCGCTGGAAGGCCTGGAGCATTTTTCCCTCGATGGCACCGAGTACGAGGCGTTCAACACCTCAGGCGGCCTTGGCACGTTGTGCGAGACGCTGGCGGGGAAAGTGGAATCGCTCGATTACAAGTCGGTGCGTTACCCGGGGCATCGTGAGCTGATGAAGTTCCTGCTCGATGACCTGCGGATGTCGAGCGATCGTGACGGACTGAAGGCGATGCTGCGGCGCGCAGTCCCCGCGACGGCGCAGGACGTCGTGCTGGTTTTTGTCACGGCCACCGGCATGCGCGACGGACGTCTGGTACAGGACGTTTTCACACGGAAGATTTTCGCGAAGAAGGTCTGCGGTGTATCGATGAGCGCGATCCAGATCACGACCGCTGGAGCCGTTTGCGCAGAACTCGATTTGTTCCGTGAGGGTGTCTTGCCGGAAAGCGGGTTTATCCGGCAGGAACAGGTTCCTCTGCAGGCGTTTCTCGATAACCGGTTCGGACGGCTGTATGAAGGGGCGCGGGAAATAGCCGGCGTGCGGGAGCTTGTTGAAGCTTGAGGAGCGCCGGGGGCGGCTGGACACGCCGCCCTTGACCTCAACCCTTATAGCGGTTCATCAACGGCGTAGACGTAATGCCATGCAGGATGACTGACGCCGCGATCACCGCAAGTACCAGCGGTACCAGCGGTTGTGCGGCGCTTCGTGGCGCATGTTCCAGCGCGTACAGCAAATAATAAAACGAGCCTACGCCGCGAATGCCGAACCAGCTCGTGAGCAGCCTCTGTGATCGTGTTGCCGAAGAGCCGATCAGTGACGCTTGCACCGAAATCGGCCGCGCCACGAAGAACAGCAGCGCGACAATGGCTGCGCCGCGCCACGTGAAGAGGTGATCCCAGACATTGGCGAGCACGCTTCCGACCATCAGCATGACCGCGACTTCGGCGATGCGCTCGAGTTCTATCGTGAAGCCGAGCACCCGCTCCGCGACGAACGCATGCGCGCGGTCGGGATCGGACGCCGTTGCGCCCACGTCCTGCGCATCGATCTTGCCGACGGCTTCGTGGACGGATTTATCGCCGCTTGCTTTTTGTTCGACGCGGCGCATCGCGAGGCCGGCGGCGAAGACGGCGAGAAATGCGTAGGTATGCATCAATTCTGCGATACCGTACGAGAGCGCAATCAGTCCTAGAGCGTAAAAGCCCTCAGGCCCGAGCGCGAGGCTGTGGCGTGTGCGCAGGTACGCAATCAGCCGCACGGCAAGGTCACCCAGAAGCCAGCCGACGGCCAGCGCCCCCGCGACACCCCACATTGCATCAGCGGCGAAATGCCAGCTCAACGCCTGTTGCGGCGATGCCTCGTAGTTGCACACCGCAATACCCAGCAGCGCAAACGGCAGCGCGATGCCATCGTTCAGGCCGCCTTCGCCGGTGAGCGAAAAGCGCAGGAGGTCGACATCGCCCGGGACCTGGACTTGCACGTCGTGGGCGAGTACAGGGTCGGTGGGCGCGAGCATCGCGGCGATCAGCAATGCGGGTCCCCAGCTCATATGCAGCAGGTAGACGCAGGCGAGCGTCATGATGGCGACGGTCGCGACCATGGCGACCAGGCCCAGACGCAGGGGCAATAGCCAGATTCGGTCGGTCGGCGGCACACGCAGGCGCAGGCCGATCGCAAATAGCGACACGAGCATGGCGACTTCGGTGATCCGGCGCAGCAGGGTTGCGTCGCCGAGCAGGTCGATCTTGAGCAGGCCGAAGCCAAATGGGCCAAGGCCGAAGCCGATGGCGAGATAAACCATTGCACTGCTGATGGGGAGTTCTTTGAACGTCGAGCTGGCAAGCCCCATGAAGATGAGCACACCGCCAACGACGAGAAACCATATCGTTTCGGTCATGAGAGCCTGAGGTGGATGCGACGTACGCCAATTGGGAGCAAGGGGCGTGCCACAAAACCATACCAGGCGAATAATGCCGTCCGGCGTGTTTCGTCTTTCTTGCATGAGATTATGAAATCGTCACAGTTCGGGCGGCGGCCTGCGTAAGATCACGCGAACGTCGGGACATGCCAGCGTTCCCGAACCACGAACCATCGAATCACCGAATCCCTGTGAAACGCAAAATGCCTGCGCTCAATGCGCTAAAAGCCTTCGAAGCAGCCGGCACGACCGGCAGCTTCACCCGCGCCGCCACGCTGCTCAACGTTACGCAGAGCGCCGTGAGCCGGCAGGTCCGGCAACTGGAGGAGCAGGTTGGCGAGACGCTTTTTTCGCGCCATCATCAGCACCTGGTGCTGACGCCGAGCGGCCGTGTGCTTCTGCGCGCGTTGCAGCAGTCGTTCGACAAGATCGAGCTGACAGTGCGCGCGATCAGCCAGAAAAACGATGTCAACCGGCTTCGCATCAACGTTCCGCCTACCTTTGCGGCCCGCTGGCTCGTACCGCGGCTCGGGCGGCTGCGTGAGGCTTTCCCGGAACTGGACCTGAGCATTACGACGCGCGTGGATGACGGCATCGCGGATTCGAACCGGCTGGATTGCGCGGTTCGTTTTGGCGATGGCGAATGGAGCAACCTCGAAAGCACCTTGCTGATGCACGAACGGCATATTGCGGTGGCGTCGCCGGCTTTGCTCGATCGTGAGAGTGAGGGCACGCCGGTCGATTTGAACTGCTTCACGCTGTTGCATGTGTTGTCCGGCGAAGACCAGCGCTATCTCACGTGGCAGCACTGGCTGGATGCGGCGCGTATCGAAGGCGTCGATACGGACGGCGGCCATGAGTTCGATGTGCTCGACTTGTCGATACAAGCGGCTGTTGACGGCATGGGAATCACCATTGCCGATCGTCATATGATCGCGGCCGAACTGGCCTCGGGACAGTTGCGGCAAGTGCTCGATGTGGAGATCGAGGGTCGCCAGTCATACTGGTTCGTGCTGCGTCCCGAGCAGCGGGCAAGCGGGACGCAGCGCCTGTTCCAGCAGTGGCTTCAGGCGGAAGCGGCGGCGAGTGCTTCGCGCTGAACGAAGCTTGGCGCGGTGGCGTCGTCGAGGATCATTTGCGCGGCTTTTTCCGCGACCATCATGACCGGCGCATTGATGTTGCCCGACGTGACGTTCGGAAAGATAGATGCGTCCACGATCCGCAACGCCTCCATGCCGTGCACGCGCAAGCGGTTATCGACCACGGCGGTCCGCGTGTCCGGGCCCATCGCGCATGAACCGCACAGGTGGTAGATCGAACCGCTGTTCTCGCGGAAATATTCGAGCATGGCGGCGTCGTCGCCTTCGGGCACAGCCGATTGCCCCGGCAGCGTTTCTTCGACCGTTACCGTGCGCAATGCAGGCGCCTGCATGATGGAGCGGATCAGGCGGCTGCCCTGAATCACCTCATCGATATCCTTTTGCGTCGTCAGATAGTTCGCGCGGATCAGGGCGGCATCGGCGGGATTCGCCGATGCTATTTCGATTGACCCACGGCTCGTCGGACGGCACGGATTGAACGCGAGCAGGAAACCGGGATACGGCTCGGGCGTGAGTTGCGAGCGGCTCGACTTCGGTATCCGGTACGACAGCGGATTGAAGTAAAGCTGCATGTTTGCGTGTTCGCTATCTGGATCCGTGCTGAAAAAACCGCCGGCCTGGTTCACGCTCATCGCAAGCGGTCCCTTGCGCGTCAGCAGATATTGCAGGCCAAGTTTCAGCTTGCCCAGAAGCGAGCCGAATTCGCCGTTGAGCGTCGGCATGTTCGCGCGATAGTAGTAACTCGCACACAGATGATCCTGGAGGTTCTGGCCGACGGCAGGCAGCGCATGCACGACAGGAATCCCGTGGCGCGCGAGCAGCGCGGCCGGACCCACGCCCGAAAGTTGCAGCAGCTTTGGGGTATCGACGGCGCCCGCGCACAGCAGCACTTCGCGTTTTGCATTGAAGATGCGCGTGACGCCGTTCTGCGAAACTTCGACGCCGGTGGCGCGCCGTCCATCGAATAAGACGCGTGTCGTCAGCGCATGATGTTCAATGCTCACATTCGCGCGTTTCAACGCCGGCTCCAGATAACCCACATTGCTCGATGCACGCTGGCCGTTATGCGTGTTCACGTCGTACACGCCGACACCTTCTATGTGCGCGCCGTTGAAGTCATCGTTGCGCGCAAACTTCAGTTCGTCGCAGGCGTCGAGGAAATGACGCGTGACGGGATGAATGCCATCTTTCATCGATGTCACGTGAATCGGGCCGTTCGAGCCGTGCGTGGCGGTGTCGCCCGCGGCGTGCGTCTCGAGCTTGCGGAAGTACGGAAGCACGTCCTTGTACGACCAGCCAGCGTTGCCGGCGGCGGCCCAGTCGTCGAAGTCGCGTGGTGCGCCGCGCACGAAGATCATGGCGTTGATGGAGCCGGAGCCGCCCTGGACCTTGCCTCGCGGCGCATAGATCTTGCGGCCGGCGAGTTCTGCTTCCGGCTCGGAGTAGTACATCCAGTTGCAGTCCGGATCGTAATATGTCTTTGCAAAACCCACGGGTATCTTGAACCAGAACGAATCGGCCTTGCCGCCGGCTTCGAGCACCAGCACGGTGTGTCGTCCCGATGCCGACAGCCGTTCAGCCAGGATGCAGCCCGCCGATCCGGCGCCCACAATGATGTAGTCGTAAGTCATATCTGATCGCTCGCCTCAGCCTCTGGCCGGAGAAGAATCCCGTACATCGGCGGGTTTCGACGCCATCTGCAAATGCAGACGTTCGCCGGTGTAAGGGGAATGCGCGCGCACGACATCCATGTCCAGTTCCACGCCGAGTCCCGGCGCTTTCGACGGGATGATGTAACCGTCTTCCCACTGAATCGGCGTCTTCAAGATCTGCGCATGAAACCCGTCCCACGTACCGATACTTTCCTGGATCAGGAAGTTCGGCGTGCACGCGGCCAACTGGATGCTTGCGGCAGCGCCAATGGGCCCGTTGTAGAGATGCGGTGCGATCTGCGCGTAGTAGACCTCGGCGAGTGTCGCGATCTTCTTGGCTTCGAGCAAACCGCCGCAGCGCGCAACGTTCAGTTGAAGAATCGATGCCGCGCCCGCTTGCAGCAGCTTGAAGAATTCATATTTGGTGGTGAGCCGTTCGCCGGCTGCAATCGGAATGCTCGTATGCCGCGAAACTTGCGCCATCGCGTCTTCCTGGCCGGGCGGAACGGGTTCTTCGAACCACAACGGGTCGTACTTTTCGAGCCGCTGGGCGAGACGAATTGCCGACGATGGAACCATCTGCCCGTGCGTGCCGAACAGCAGGTCGCAGCGATTGCCGACGGCTTCGCGGATGCGCTTGCAGAAGGTCTCGCAGCGTTCCAGTACGTCGAGCGATATCTGGTGGCCCGAATAGGCCGTGTAGGGACCGGCGGGATCGAACTTGACCGCTGTGAAGCCGAGGTCCGCGTTCTTCACTGCGCAGTCGGCGGCCAGGTCGACGTCGTCGTAATCGTATTCGCCGGCGGCGTTTTTCGGGTACAGGTAGGTGTACGAGCGCAGCCGTTCGTTCACGAGCCCGCCCATCAACTCGTAGACCGGCTTGTCCGCCGCCTTGCCGATGATGTCCCAGCATGCCATCTCGAGGCCGCTGACGACGCCCATCATCGTGAGGTCGGGGCGTTGCGTGAAGCCGCTCGAATAGGCTTCGCGGAAGAAGCGCTCGACGTGATGCGGATCGTGGTCCTGCAGATAGCGGCCGAAGACGTCGTCGATGATGTGCGCCATCGCTTTCGGATGGAACGTCGCCGAATAGATCTCACCCACGCCTTCAATGCCGCAAGCCGTCTTGAGCTTCACGAAGATCCAGTACATGCCGCCGAGATGCGGCGGCGGCACGGCTACGAAATGCGTTTCGAGGGAGACGATGTTCATCGGATGGCGTCCTTTGTGACGGTCTTGCGCATGCGCGTCAGGGCGAGGGCGGCCACACCGCCAACCACGCTGATTGCAGCGATATAGGAGAAATAGATCTGATAGCCGGGAAGGCCTGGGAAATGCTCGGTGGTCCAGCCGTTCACGAGCGGCAGGAAGACATCGGGTGAATAACCGATCAACGAAACCAGGCCGATCGCCAGGCCCGTAATGCGCAATGGGATGCCGCAATCGTCGAGTAGCGACCAGTAGAGGCCGCGAATCGCGTATGTCAGGATGCCGATGACCAGCACGACAACTGCGATCACCGCGACGCCCACGTGCGGTGCTATATGCAGCGTCGGCAGCACGGCCAGCGCCACGAGCCCGATCGCGGCGAGAAAGAGCGCGGTGGTCAGTACGCCGAGCGTGGAGAAACGATCGCCGAGATAGCCGCCGCCGATACCGCCAACCGGCCGCATCCAGAGTTTCAGCGTGGTGAGCGTGCCCGCCATCACGACGGTCATCTTCAGGTCGCCCACTTGCAGGTACGCAGAGAAGCTATAGGTCGCCCAGAAAATCTGGTATCCGCAGAATACGATGGCCGCCATCAGCCAGAGTTGCGGAATGCGCATCAGCGTGACGAGATCGCGCCACAGGTTGTGTTTCTGCGTGCGGTTGTCGGCGGCTTGCTGAAGCTCCTGCGGTGTCGCGGGCGGTTCCTTCACCAGCGCCATGAGCAACCCAAGTCCAATACAAAACGCCGAATACAAATAGACCACGTAGCGGAAACCGACGTTCGTCGGCAAGCCGTGTTTTTCGGTGGCGGTGGCGAAGATCACGAGCGCGATGGTCGCAAGCAGCGCTTCAATCAGGCCGCGGCCGCCATCGAGCAAGCCGAAGAAACGGCCTTGTTCGTCGTGCGCGGCGATGGTCTTGACGCGTTTCAGAATCGATGCCCAGAAGGTCAGGCCGGTGGTCAAGCCCCAGCAGCAAAATACGACCAGCAGGATCCCGAAGCTCGGTGCGGTCGAATAAACGAGCCCGAGCGCGCCGGTTGCGATCAATGAAAAACAGATCAGGAAACGCGGAGCGATGCGGTCGGCAAGCCAGCCGCTCGGCAGATAACTCAGCAGGAAAACGGTGCCGAGGATGGAATACAGATACCCGAGCTGGCTATTGTCGATGTGAAAAAACTCGAGCATCGGCGTCTGGTACACCTGACGCAGATAGAGCAACGGGTAGATCGCGCCGGCGGCGACAACCAGCAACATAAGCTGGATGTAACGCTGCGACCGGCTTGTCTCGATGACTGCCGGCGTGACGCCGGTCAAGGTTTTATCCACGATACGTCTCCTTCAGCACGCTTTGAGGCGCGCTGTTTTTTTATCGATTCATGCAGGTTGAGGAAAAATCAGTACTTCATGACCACGAGGCGGGTCTGCGTGAATTCGAGCATGCCGTGCTTGCCGTCATCGCCGCCGAGTCCCGAGCGTTTCCAGCCAGCGTGAAAACCTTGATACGGATCGGCGGGGGTGCGGTTCACGTACAGCTCGCCGGCTTCGATCTCATTGGCCACGCGCATGGCGGTGCGATAGTTCTCTGTATAAAGCACCGACGACAACCCGTACTGATGGCCGTTCGCCATCGCGAGGACTTCGTCGAGCGTGTCGTACGAGATCACCGGCAGCACCGGGCCGAAGATTTCTTCGCGCACGATTTCCATGTCGTGGCGGCAATCGAGCAACAGCGTAGGCGGGTAGAAATAGCCGGCGGTGTCGGGCAGCGTGCCGCCGGTCGCGACCGAAGCGCCTTCGGCCACGGCGCGCTGGACCATCGCGTGAATGTCTTGCTGGGCGGAGCGGCTCACCAGCGGTCCCATCTTCGATGCATCCATCGACCGGTCGCCGAAACTCACGGCGCTCATCTTCGCGCGCAGCAATTCGACGAAGCGCTCGTGCACGCTTGCGTGGACATACACGCGTTCCATGGCGGTACACAACTGGCCGCAATGCGTGGTCTTCGATCCGACGATCGCGCTCGCTGCCGCTTCGAGGTCGGCATCCGGTTCGATGATCGCGGGCGCCTTCCCGCCGAGTTCCAGCGAAGGTTTCGCGATGTTCGCCTTGCAGTAGTCCAGCACGATGCGCCCGGCGTTCACGCTGCCGGTGAGCGTGATCATGCCGACGGCCGGATGCGTGCAGACCGTGGCGGCCGTCGCGTGATCCATTGCGAGCACGTTGAAAATGCCGGCCGGCAGTCCCGCCTGACGCGCGGCTTCGGCGATTTCGAAAGCGGACGTGGGCGTGTTGTTGCTCGGCCGTATCACGACCGTATTGCCCGTGATCAACGCCGGCGCGACTTTGCGCAAGAGCGTGTAGACCGGGTAGTTGAACGGGATCAGGCAGGCGACCACACCAATCGGCTCGCGATGCAGCACGAGGTTTTCGTTGGGCGTGTCGCTGGGGATGACTTCGCCTTCGATCCGGCGTGCCCATTCGGCGTGATAGCGGGTGATATCGGCGGCGTAGCGGGCTTCGTTTTCCGAATCCGCCACACTTTTGCCCGATTCCAGCGCGAGCGCCGCGCCGATTTGCGGCGCGCGCTGAACGATGGCACCGGCGAAACGGCGCAAATGCTCCCCGCGCTCGATGGAGCTCAACTTGCGCCACGTTTTCTGCGCCCGCGATGCGGCTTCCACGGCGGCGAGCGCGTCGTCCCGGGACGCGAGCGTGACGCGGGCGATGATCTCAGCGGTGGCGGGGTTGTCGACATCGGCAAACCGATCGGACGATGAGTCGATCAGGCGGCCGTCGATGAAATTACGGTAGGTGCGCATCGTGATAGCCCGGAAAGAAGCGCCGCAGCGGGTCCGCGACGTGAATGGCGCTAGTTTTAGCGGGCGCGACACTGGGCCACAAGCGATTAAATCTCGACCTGTCCATGCGTAAAACGCACACACGGCGGGGAGGTTTCCTGCTGCACCGGTTTCCCCGGCGAGCTACCATGCAGAATCCGCAAACACCGCCGAGGAGACGTGAACATGTCGCAACAATTTGACGCCATCGTGATCGGCACCGGACAAGGCGGCGCGCCGCTGGCCGTGAAGCTTGCAGAAAGCGGCAAGCGTACGGCGATCATCGAACGGTCGTTGTTCGGCGGGACGTGCGTGAATGTAGGGTGCACGCCGACCAAGACATTTGTGGCAAGCGCCCGTGCGGCGCATGTCGCGCGACATGCCGGAGATTATGGTGTGATCCTCGATGGCGGCGTTCGGGTGGATCTGGCGCGCGTCAAGGCGCGCAAGGACGAGGTCATCGGCGAATCGCGCGAAGGCGTGGAGAAGTGGTTGCGGGGGACATCGGGCGTGACGGTGTTCAACGGCCACGGGCGCTTTAGCGGGCCGCATTCCATCAGCGTGCAGGGCAACGACGGTCAGCAGCACGAACTCACGGCGGATTCGATTTTCATCAATACCGGCACGCGTGCGACCGTTCCGGAAATCGAAGGACTAGCGGGGATTTCATATCTGACCAATTCCACGATCCTGGAACTGACGACGTTGCCTGAACATCTGGCGATCCTGGGCGGGAGTTACATCGCGCTGGAATTCGCGCAGATGTTCGCGCGCTTCGGCAGCCGCGTGACGGTGCTTGTCAGGGGCGAGCGCGTGCTCGCGCGCGAGGACAAGGATTTCGCGGAACAGGTTCAGAAGGTTCTGGCGCGCGATGGCGTCGAGTTCCGCTTCAACACCCAGACGTCGAAGGTCGAGGCGGCGGGCGAGGGCGTGCGGATCTTCCTCACCGACGGGAAGAGCATCGATGCGTCGCGTCTATTGTTCGCCACGGGCCGCACGCCGAACACCGGCGACCTCGGGCTCGAGCATGCGGGTATCGTGCCGGACAAGCATGGCCTGATCAGTGTCGATGGTCAGCTTCGCACTAAAACGGAGGGCGTCTGGGCGCTCGGCGATGTCAACGGGCGCGGCGCGTTCACGCATACGTCGTACAACGACTACGAGATCATTGCGTCGAACGTGGTCGATGGCGAATTGCGCAGCGTCGATTCCCGCATCATGTGCTACGCGGTTTTTGTGGATCCGCCGTTTGCGCGAGTGGGCATGAGCGAAGCCGATGTCCGCAAGGACGGACGCGCCGCGCTGATCGCCACCATGCCGATGTCGCGCGTTGGCCGGGCCCGCGAGCGTGGCGAGACAGATGGCTTCATGAAGGTGCTGGTGGACGCGCAGACGAAGAAGATTCTCGGTGCGGCAATTCTGGGCATCGAGGGTGACGAAGCGATCCATACGTTCATCGACATCATGAATGCGGACGCGCCGTACACCACGCTGCAACGCGCGATGCATATTCATCCGACGGTGAGCGAGTTGGTTCCCACGCTGATGGGGATGTTGAAACCGCTGGAGTGATCAACTCCGGCGCCGCTTGATCCGCTCGGCGATCGCCGGGCTTTGAAGCGAGGCTTCGTAGGCGGTTCTATTTGTCAAAGCGGAAGGATCGCCTGCCGCGATGGCATTCAACTGGCGCTTCATCGAGCGCACCACGTTGGGTTCGCAGGCGCGCATTGCATCGATGTATTCCGCCGTGCGCGTGGTCAACTGGTCGGCCGCGACAAGATCCGTCAGGAAGCCGATACGCAGCATTTCCGGCGCATCGATTGCAATGCCGGTCAGAAACAGCCGTTTCGCCTGCGTAGCCCCGAGTTCGCGGACATACCGGCGCATGCCATCCGGGTAGTAATGCAAGCCGATACGCGCCGCCGGCATGAACATCCGCGATCCTTCAACGCCAATGCGTGTATCGCAGCACAACGCTAGATCCGTCGCGCCGCCATACACACTTCCGTTCAGCGCGCAGATTGTAGGCAGGGGACACGCTTCGAGTTCGTTGAGCAGGCTTTCGAACGAATCGTCGATGTTCCCTGCCGCGAGCGCCGACAGCGTGTAGCCGGAGCTGAAGGTTGCCGGTCCCGTGCCGGTCACCACCAGCGCGATTGAAGCCGCATCGCTCGAAGCATTGGCAATCGCTTCTCTCAAGCCCGCAATATCCGCGGGATCGATCCGGTTGTGCTGCGCTTCGCGCGTCAGCCGCACCGTGACCACGCCCTCATGCCGCGACCATGAAAAACCATCGGCTACGCTCGTTTCGGTCATGTTCGTTCACCCCGCAGGCGTGGCTTCCTTGTCCTTGCCGTTCTTTGCAGCTTCCTCGTTGGCGGCGGCATCGCGCGTT
Source organism: Caballeronia sp. M23-90 (assembly GCF_053574605.1). Lineage (NCBI taxonomy): Bacteria > Pseudomonadati > Pseudomonadota > Betaproteobacteria > Burkholderiales > Burkholderiaceae > Caballeronia > Caballeronia sp. M23-90. The sequence continues at coordinate 24,456 of NZ_JBSIPA010000041.1, forward strand.
TCCGGCATTGCCAGCCAAACCAGCGCAACCGCCAGCGCGCCCGCTGCAGCAAGCCCGAAAAAGCTCGTGTTCACACCGAACTTGTCCGCGACAAACCCCGCGATCGCCGTGCTCAGCGTGGCGCCAATTCCCGCCGCCAGCCCGAAGAAGCCGATACACAGGTTATACCGGCCCTTGCCGCCGGCAACGTCGGCTGCGATCAGCGGCAGCATCACGCCGAACACCGCTGCGCTGATACCGTCGAGCATCTGCACTGGCACGAGCAAATACGGGCTGCTCGCGCTGCTGGCCGCGGCGAACAACAGCGCCCGCAACGGTAACGCCGAGAAACCAAGGATCAGCACGGGCCGCCGTCCCCACGTCTGCGCCTGCCGCCCGACCCACGGCGACAACCCCGCCACGATGAATTGCGGCACGATGATGCACGCCGCAATCACCAGTTGAACGTTGTCGCCCATGTGCGCGGTCACTTCGCCGGCGGCAAGATTCAGCATTGCCGCATTCGACAAGTGGAACAGCACCACGCACGCCGCGAACGTCAGCAATCGCGGATCGCGCACCAAGTCGCGCAGGCTTTCGGGGCGTTCGCCGCTGGCTGAACTGAGTGCATCGGCGAGATTCGATCCTGCCTTCGCCGCCGCTTTTTTCATGCGTGGTACGACCGGCGGCATCTCGTGATGGATCATGTTCAGCGCGACCAACGCCGGCAATGCGAGCGCAGCCGTCAGGAAGAATACCGAGCGCAGCGACAGGTACTCCCCGAACACACCCATCAACGCCGCGGTCAGCGCGCTGCCGATGGACGCCCATCGCGCATTGCGCCCGAGCCGCGTGCCGAGATCGGCGCGGGAGACGAGGGCGAGCGAGATCGCGGCCATCGCGGGAACGAGCATGCAGCTCGCGAACCCGTGCAGGACTTCGGCCGCGAAGACGGAGACGAACGTGGGACTCGCGCCGAGCAGCAGCGCACTGATGATGATCGCGATGATCGCAGCGGCAGCCGCGCCTTTCTTGTTGCGCAAGGCATCGACGAGCGCGCCGGCCGGTAACTGGCTTGCCATCGCGCTGATCGTGCCGACGCTCAGCATCAGCCCGATCTCGCCTTGCGTCCACTTGTTCGCGGCGAGATAGGAAGCGATGAACGGCCCAAAGCCGGTCTGCACATTCGCGACGAAAAAGTTCAGCCAGTCAAGCGCGCGCAGACTTCGTGCAGTAACCATATTTCAGATCGTCCTCATTGTTTCGATGGCAAGCCAGTTACCGGCCGGCGCGCTGATCGTGCCGACGCTCAGCATCAGCCCGATCTCGCCTTGCGTCCACTTGTTCGCGGCGAGATAGGAAGCGATGAACGGCCCAAAGCCGGTCTGCACATTCGCGACGAAAAAGTTCAGCCAG
>NZ_JBSIPA010000420.1:0-5693 GCF_053574605.1 Caballeronia sp. M23-90
TGGCAACGCCGCCAGCCGTTGCACAACGGGCGATCTCAGCGCCGGTGCATAGGCCAGCCCCTGCGCCATCGCAAGCATTCCGGCGCTTGCCAGATAGAACGCGACGCGCTTCAACACGCGTTTTCTTTCACGCGCGATGTTCATCGCGGTATCGAGTTCGTCGGGGACGCTCGGGTAGGGAACGAGCATGCGGCCGGGCATCAGCACGACGTTGTTGCCGTAGTCGACCGAATTGGGCGCACCCACTGTACGCAGTGCGCGTGACTGGTTCGTGCCGCAATGCGGGCATTCAGGTTCGCCGTGGGTCAGCGCATTGCCGCAATGATGGCAGGCCGCATACAGGACTGGCGCGCGAAAAGATAACAGGCTCATGCCGAAGCCCTCTGGGCAGGTGTCTATGCCGGCTCGATAGCGATCAGGCGAGCCGGATTGTTCATATAAGAATAGTGCAATTAGTTCAGAAGTTAGTACCTCGGTATGTTTTGTAGGCCGCATTGATGCGCATCGGCGACACTTTCATGGGGCGGCATCAACGGCTGTGTGGGCTTGCGCACATAACCTGGCCGATAGTGACGCTCACGTGGCGGATAACGGCGACTACTTCGGCATCCGAATGGTCTGGGCTGGCGGCGATGAAAACCAGTACCCGTAAACGCACTGTCCGGGACACGAAAAACTTCCGTGCCCCGGACAGATCCGGCAATGACGCCGAAGAAACACTCAAGCAACTTACTTGAACCGGTACGTCGCCCCGATCTGGAAGAAGCGGCCCACGTCGGTGTACAGCGACTGGTCGTAGCCGGTCAGGTCTGCACCCGAGGTCCATTCGGCGTCGAACGGCGGCTTTTTGTCGAACAGGTTGTTGATGCCCGCATAGATCGTCCAGTTCTTGAAGCCGCGATAGCTCGTGAACAGGTTGAACTGGCTATACGACGCCACCGACAACGGCGTGTCCCCGTTGATATCCGCAATCGCGTTCGTGTACGGACCCGTGTATTGCCAGGTGAGCGTGGTCGTGAACTTGTGGTAATCCCAGGTCAGGTCCGTGTTGCCCTTCCAGCGCGGATTCGATGCACCGAACGGCTGGTTCAGCGCCAGGTTGTTGCCGGCAAAATCTGCCGTTGCAGCGCCCGGGCTGTGGAGCTTGAAGTGCCACACGTAGGCCCAGTCACCGGACAGCGTGAACGAACCGACCGGCGTGCCGACCGTCTTGCGCCAGTTGAAGTCGAAGCCATCGGTATCGAGCGAGCCCAGGTTGATGAACTGCGACGTGATGTAGCGCAGCGTGCCGTCCGGGTTGCGAATCACCTGGCTCGGATCGTTGGCTGCAAGTTCCGCGACCGGATCTTCCGTGCCGATCACACCGTCAATGCGGACCTTGTAGAAGCCTGCGCCGATATCCGACGTAGCATCCGGCGACAACTGGAAGCCGATGTTGTAGTTCTTCGTGTGCTCAGGCTGAAGGTTCGGGTTGCCGTTCGTGAACTCGGTCGTGAAGGCTTTGGTCGGGCCACGCGGATCGTACGGGTCGGTCAGGTTCTGGTGACCCGTGTATGAAGCCTGCGAGTTTTCGACCAGCGTCGGTGCACGGAATCCGCGGCTGAACGACGCGAAGGTCGTGAATGCCTGCACAGGCTGATAGCGCAATGCGAAGCTCGGTGAGAACGCGCCGCCGAAGTCGCTGTAGTGGTCATAGCGGCCCGACTGCGTGAACGTCAATGCGCGGATGATCGGGATCTCGACCTGGTAGAACACGGCCGCCACGTTGCGCGAACCGTCCACCGTCTGGATCTGTGCCGGGGAGACGATACCCAGCGACGAATACGTGCGCGGGTTGATGATCGAGCTTTCGTGACGGAACTCGGTACCGAGACCCAGGCCAACGTTGCCTGTGGGCAGCGTGAACAGGTTCGATGTCGAGGTCTTCGCGCTGACCGTATCGAGCTTCGTGATTGCCTGCTGGTAGTCGTCATGGAACACGCCGTCCAGACCGTTCGGCGTCGAACCCGGGTTCAGGAAGTTGTACCCGCCGTTTTGCAGCACGTTCTGCCAGCCCGCCACATCCAGCGAGTTGTAGAAGTGGCTGTCCACCGTGCTTTGCGAATGGCCTGCGTCGACTGACCAGTCCCAGTCGCCCAGCTTCGGCGTGGTGAACGATCCCTTGATCCCGGTCGACGCCTTCCAGAACGTCGAGACCGTATCCACGCCCACGCCCGCGGTCGGGAAGGTGTAGTTGATCGGGGTATCGACGCCGAACGGGTTGAACGGATTGCCGCCCGGCACCGTGCGGTTGAGCGGCGAGATGCTATTGCTCTGCGGGTTGTACACGTTCGACAAGCTGCTCGCCGACTGCAGGCCGCCGTACTGCACGGTCTCGTCGCGGCTGCCCCAGAACTCGGCGTACGCCTGCATGTCGTCGTTGATCTGGAACGTGCCGCGCACCTTGGCATTCAGGCGGGTGGTCGACGGAACCAGCGAGTAGTCATGCGCCGTGTTGTAGGTACACGTGCTGCCGGCGGTCCGGCCGGTCGTCGTGTTCGGCGGACAGGGGTTGAGCGGGACGTTGGTGCCGTCCGGCTGGGTCCAGAAGCTCTGCTGGTTGTTGCCGGCGGGCAGGTTGTTGCCGCCGAAGCGCGTGAAGTCCTGGCTGCTGGTCATGTCGCGGTCAGCGAGGGTCGAGCCCGAATCGCGAAACCAGCTCGCCGAACCCGTGACGTTGAAGCGGTCCGTAGCAAGATTGCCGAAGCCGCCGAGCACGCTGAAGCTGCCTTGTGCATCGCCCGGATGTTGCGCCTTGCCGAGCTGGCTGTCGATCTGGAAGCCCTGGAAATTCTTCTTCGTGATGATGTTGACCACGCCCGCAATGGCGTCCGAACCGTACTGCGATACCGCACCCGTCTTCACGATTTCGATCCGGTCGATGGTGTTCAGCGGGATCGTGTTGATGTCGAAGAATGTGTCGGTGAAGTTCACCGCTTGCGCGTAGTTGGCGACGCGCTGGCCGTCGACCAGCACCAGCGTGTATTTCTCGGACAGGCCACGCAATGCAATGCCGGCGCCGCCTGGAGCGGTGCTGTTCATCGTCGATTGCGACCAGCTGCTGGCCGAGTTTGCCGACACGCCGCGCAAGAAATCGGCAACGGTGGTGTAGCCGCTTTGTTCGATCTCCTTGGCTGTCACAGTCTGGACTTCCGTGTTGCCTACCTTGTCCGACGTACGGATCAGCGAGCCCGTGACTTCCACTTTTTCAAGCTTGGTCGGAGCCGCGGACGTCGCTGCAGCGGGTGTCGTGGCCGTTGTGGAAGTCGTACCCGACGCGCCGCCTGTGCCGCTCTGGTCGACGGTCTGTGCGTGCGCCATCGGAATGAATGCGGCGCTCAGCACGAGTTCGGCGCCAATGATGCCCTTGATCGCCGTTACCAATCTCTTCTGTTTCACGTGCTCTCCCTCTTGTCAGTGAGCATATTTGATCGAACCAACCGGCCGGCTCGTGCGAGTTGCACAGACCGGTCATGCGATGTTTGTCGACGCTTTTTATTGCGGGGCGCGCTAAACGCTGGTTGCGTCGTTTGAACATCGTCAGTCAAGGCGCAATCTCAATCGTGTTGAAAGGCGCCGTTGATAAGCGGCTGCACCAAGAGCACGAGTTATGCCAATTTGAGAAAGGGATTAAACGGAAGAGCCGGATACGGCCATTTATTTCTGCAGTAAGAATTTGAAATGAATGCGTTTTATTTTTTATTGCAAATTGCTGTTTAGCGATTAAAGTAAAACGGCTTTTTCAGATCGCAATAACACTCTTTATTTTGGCGCGCTGTTGTTTGTAAGGTGAGTTAGAGGAGTTAGTCTAATTAATGTGGTGCAATCGCTGCACCTTGAAAGGGAACAGATTGCATCACACTGTGCATTACGGATTGAAAGCCATTGTGAGGGGTTATCACGGCGTGTGTGCACAGTATAAACATAATCAATGCGTTTATGTAATACCCCTGCGCAAACTCTTTGCCATGGCGGGATTGAGCTGCACGGGGCAGCCTAGGGTTTGGGAGTATGTAGAATCATCGATAATCCAAAAGATGACCCGTGCATCTATATTACAAAATGCTTTCATTAGCACCAGTGTAATCATTCGGTGCACAAATAAAGGGTTTATTGGGTTAAGTCAGCTTGATGGCAGGCTTTAAGCGTATTCCGAAGGATCAAGATTGACCTGGCGGTACCGAACAGAAATCTGCGTGACAAAAGACGCACCTCTCTAATTCGGGAAATTCGCCATAAGATCAAGGCGCCGCATGAGGGTGCACGAGCAGCAGATCAAAAGCGGGTTATCGCTTGGCATAGCCGTTGCTTAGAGAGTCGCGCTTTTGCGGGTGGCGTCGAAAACGAAGCCGCCCGCTTTAAGAAATACCGTCATCCACAAAATGATTAGCATCTTTTGTCCTAACCGGAGTCCGCAGTGCTGAATACCCTCATTAATTATTCGGTCCAGTCGATGGGCCTCATTCCCCTTCTCGGCGTCATCTTCCTGCTGGGCATGGCCGTGATCATCGAGCGTCTGGTGTTCTTCGCTAGAGCAGTGCGCGCAGGCAAGACTATCGAACACGATCTGAAACTTCTGAAGGCCAATCATCCGGAAGACGCCGCAAAGCTCGTCAAGCATTACGACTCGACCGTGCAGGCCGAACTCGTGAAGACGGCCATGAAGGTCAGCGGCCGCGACGAGGCAGTCGTCGAGCGCGAAGTGGAAGAGGCGATCATGTTTCAGATGCCGCGTCTGGACCGTAACCTGTGGGTGCTCGATACCGCCGTCACGCTCGGACCGTTGCTCGGGCTGCTCGGCACGATCATCGGCATGGTGGAGTCGTTCAATGTGCTGGGCGCAAGCGGCACGGCAAATCCCAATGGTGTGACGGGCGGTATCGGCCATGCGCTGACGGCCACGGCCTGCGGTCTTGTCATTGCCATCATCTGCGTGATCTTTCTCAACTACTTCAACAAACGCATCCGCATGACGGTCAATCAGTTCGACCTGATCAAGTCGCTGCTGGTCTCGCGTTTCTCCGCGCCGGTTCGCCGCAGCGCTGACGTGCGCCCTGAAATTGCCGCATGAGTTGCTGCATAGAGGGCTCTCGAGCCGTTTGCCGCATGCATCAATGTCGTTTGGAAACAGAAGAGGTTTGAGATGAGTAGAAATCACCGCAGTCATTATCTGGGCGCGGAAGAGAAGGCACGCATCGAGATCATCCCGATGATCGACATCATGATGTTCCTGCTGGTCTTCTTCATGCTCGCCACGCTCAAGATGATCCAGGGTGCGGGCATCAAGCTGGACCTGCCGCAATCCAGTACCGCCGAAGCGTTGCAGCAGACCATCAAGGTATCGATCGGCGTGACGAAGACCGACGAGCTTTACCTGGACGCGAAGCCCATCACGCCCGACGAACTCACCACGCGCCTGAAGGGCCTCGTGAGCGATTCGAAGAAAGTCGATGTCGCCATCTCCGGCGACGAAGGCACGAGCTACAAGAACATCATCCACGTGATGGACCTGGTGCGCGCGGCCGGTATCAGCTCTGTAGCACTGGCGACGAATCCGACGACATGAACGCTCCCGTACATCTGGTCAGCACGCCTCGCGTGCCTCTGGACGGGGCGCTGTGGGCGTCGAAGGGAGCATCGAAAGACGGCAAGGA
>NZ_JBSIPA010000421.1:0-5689 GCF_053574605.1 Caballeronia sp. M23-90
TCGCGCGCGGGCGTGGCATCGAGCGGCGGCGCGACGCTGGGTGCGTTAGAAGAAGAGGGCGACGACGGAGTCATGAATGGGCGTTGAGATGAATTCGATACGCGGTCGGGTACTTTAGATACCAGAATAACTGCACAACTTGTACCGGTACAAGGTGGCGCTTATTGTAGCGTTGCTGTCGCTGGGAAAATACTGACAAAAACCTGGAGCTACCCATGAAACACCACGAACAGGTCGCCGATGCATTCGGCTCGACCGCCGCCGCCTATCTCACGAGTGCCGTGCATGCAACCGGCGCCGATCTGCAGGAACTGGCGCGCGAAGTTGCCGCGGTTCCGGATGCGGCCGTGCTCGACCTGGGTTGCGGGGCGGGTCACGTGAGTTTTTCGGTCGCGCCGCACGCCAAGAGCGTGGTGGCTTACGACATCGCGGAACAGATGCTGGCGACGGTCGCCGGGGCGGCGCAGGAACGCGGGCTTGAGAACATCACGACGCAGCAAGGTCCCGCCGAACGTCTGCCTTTCGCCGATGCCACCTTCGACCGCGTGCTGAGCCGCATGAGCGCTCACCACTGGCACGATGTGCCGGCGGCGCTGAAGGAAGTCCGGCGCGTGCTGAAGCCGGGCGGGCGCGTGGTGTTCGTGGATATCGCGGGCGCGGACCATCCGTTACTCGATACCCATATCCAGGCCGTCGAAGTGCTGCGCGATGGCTCGCATATCCGGGATTATCGTGGGGACGAGTGGCTGGCCTTGTTTGAACAGGCGGGCTTCAAGGCCGGAATTCGCAGCCGATGGCGCTTGCCGCTTCAATTCGATACGTGGGTCGCGAGAATGCGTACGCCGCCGGAACGCGTGACGGCGATTCGCTCGCTGTGGAAGAACGCGCCCGACGAAGTGCGCCAGTATTTCGCGGTTCAGGACGATGGTTCGTTTGAACTGGATGCGTTGATGGTCGAGGCGGAATAACGAAAAAGCCGGCAGATACCTCGCCGGCTTTACTCAACGCAACTGCGAAAGATCAACCCGTATTACGCAACCCCGCCGCAATCCCGTTGATGGTCAAGTGAATCCCGCGTCCCAGCCGCACGTTGTCATCCCCCGCGCGGTGCCGTTTCAGCAGCTCCACCTGCAAGTGATTCAGCGGGTCCAGATACGGGAAGCGGTTCTTGATCGACCGCGCGAGCAGCGGGTTGTTCGCGAGCCGCTCGCTGTGCCCTGTGATCTCCGACAACACGCTCGACGTCCGCTCCCATTCCGCCACGATCCGGCTGAACACGTGCTTGCGGAGTTTTTTATCGGTGACGAGTTGCGCGTAACGCGATGCCACCGCAATGTCCGTCTTCGCCAGGACCATGTCCATGTTCGAGAGCAGGTTCGCGAAGAACGGCCAGGTCTTGTGCATCTTCTTGAGCGTGGCGAGCCGCCTCGCGCGCTCGGCGGCGTCGGACGCGGTATCGAGGAAATTCGTGACCGCGCTGCCGAAGCCATACCATCCCGTCAGAAGCAGACGGCATTGGCCCCACGAAAAGCCCCACGGAATCGCCCGCAGATCCTCGATCTTGCGTTGCTTCGGATCCTGCAATTTCCGCGATGCCGGCCGGCTGCCGATGTTCAACTCCGCGATCTCCGAAATCGGCGTTGATTCAAAGAAATATTCCTTGAATCCAGGCGTTTCATAAACCAGCGCGCGATACGCGGCCATCGCCGAATCCGACAGCGTCTGCATGGTTGCTTCGAACGCGGGCAACTGCGCCGGCGTATTTTCGTGCGGCAAGAGCGATGCTTCGAGCGTCGCCGCCACCACGAGCTCGAGATTGCGCCGCCCGATCTCAGGATTGCCGAACTTGCTCGCGATCACTTCGCCTTGCTCGGTCGTGCGTATCTGGCCATCTACCGTCCCTGGCGGCTGCGACAGGATTGCCTGATACGTCGGACCGCCTCCGCGACCGACCGTGCCCCCACGGCCGTGAAAAAGGCGCAAGGTGGTCTTGTGCTGCTTGAACAACGCGACCAGCGCCAGTTCCGCGCGATACAACTCCCAGTTCGACGTAAGAAAACCGCCGTCCTTGTTGCTGTCGGAATAACCGAGCATGACTTCCTGCTCGCCGCCTTGCAGCTCGACCAGCTTGTTCACGCCCGGCAGCGCGAAGAAGTCGCCCATGATGTGCGGCGCGTTGCGCAAGTCGGCGATGGTTTCGAACAGCGGAATCACCATGAGGCCATCGTGCGCGGGATCTTTCGCGTGTCCGAGACGCCCCTGCAGCAGGCCGGTTTCCTTCTGCAGCAACATCACTTCAAGCAAGTCGCTGACTGTTTCCGTGTGCGAAATGATGTAGTTGCGCACGGCCCGCGTACCGAATTTCTCACGCGTCACACGCGCCGCTTCGAGCACGCCGAGTTCGCTCTTCGCGAGATCCGAGTAATCGAAATACGGCAGGCGCAGCGGCCGCGGCTGAGCCAGTTCGTTGAGCAGTAACGCGACTTTATCGGCTTCGGGCAGCGCGGCGTAATCGTCCTGCACGCCTGCGTGCGCCAGCAACTCCGCGATCACCGCTTCGTGAATGTCCGAGCTCTGACGCAAATCGATACTCGCCAGATGGAAGCCGAACACTTCGGCCGCGCGCGCCAAAGGCGACAAGCGCGGCGCCGAAAGATACTCGCCGTGATGCGCGGCGAGCGATTCGATCAGCACGTTCAGATCGGCGGCAAACTCAGTTGCCGATGCATACGGCTTCGCCGGATGACGGCTGCGCGCTGCGACCACACCCGCGCCCAGACGTTCGTCGGCGGAAGCGACGAGCCTTGCGTACACGCCGATCAGCGCGCGCCGATAAGGCTCATCGGTACGATGCGGGGACGCATCCGGGGAGTTATCGGCGAGTTTCTTGAGTTCGGCGCTTGCGCCGGCCAGCAAGTTCGACACCGATAGTTCCGCGCCGAGCTTATGCACCTGTTCAAGGTAGTGTTCGAAGATTACCGTGGCCTGGCGCGTGATGGCGTGAACCAGCGTGGGCGCGGTGACGTTCGGATTGCCGTCGCGATCCCCGCCAATCCAGCTTCCCATTTGCAGGAACGGGGGCAGGCGCGCGGGCAGTCCGTGCTCGGCGAGCGCGGCTTCTATATCAGCGTAAAGCGCAGGAATTTCTTCGAGGAACGTTGCACGATAATACGAAAGCGCGTTTTCGATTTCATCGGCGACGGTCAGGCGCGCTTCGCGCAACATCCGCGTTTGCCAGAGCGACGTGACGCGGGCGCGCAGCATCGACTCGTTGTGCGCGCGTTCGCGTGTGGTCAGGTCCTGATCGCGTTCGGCCAGCAGCCGCGCAACTTCGTGCTGTGCATCCAGAATGCTCTTGCGCGAGACTTCCGTGGGGTGCGCGGTCAGTACGGGCACGATCAGGGCGGCATCGAAGAACTTCTGGAGCGTCGCCTGCGCCGATGAAGCATCGGGACTCGCTTTCAGCCGCTCGATTGCATAAGCCATCGTGCCGGCCTGCGGCGTCGAGCCGGCGAGCGCATGAATCCTGCGGCGCCGGTTGTGATGCCGGTCCTCGGCGATATTCGCCAGATGCGAGAAATAGCTGAACGCGCGCACGACGCTCACAGTCTGCTCGGGCGAAAGCGATTTCAGGCGCTTGTCCAGCGCCTGCGATGCCTCGCTGTCTTCCTCACGGCGAAACTTGACCGCGGTCTGACGAATCGTTTCGACGACATCGAAGACCTTGTCGCCTTCCTGTTCGCGCACGACGTCGCCGAGCAGGCGGCCGAGATAGCGGATGTCCTCGAAGAGGGGAAGGTCCTTGTCGTCGCGTGTACGCGATGCGGCTTTGGGCGGCTTACTGGCAGCCTTCGCAGCGGGCTCTTTCACAGCAGGCTTCTTGACGGCGGTGGCGCGCGCCTTGGAGGCTTTGGCGGCAACCGTTACATCGGCCGCGATGGCCTTGACGGACGAACCTTCATTCTTCGATACCGCGTTGCGGCGGGGGCGGGCATTGCGCGCCGATCCGGGAGACGTCACGTTGAATTCCTCTTGCTTGTCGTTCAGTTAGCCAACTTTAAAGCCACAGACTCGATATGGAAGCGTGCAGGCGCCGTGCATGAAACGGCGTGCGCTTGCCCGCCAAGCTGCTTACAGTGTTACTGGCGTTGCGGCTGAAACTCGGGAAATCCAAGGCGACCAGGCACGGCAGCGCGAGAGAATGCGTGCCTCAACCATGACGCGTGCCGCATGTTGCGGCTTTTGTGCCCTGCTGTCTCCGTCCTGCCGCATCGCGCCAGGCCCGTTTCCGCGGCGCTTCGGCGCGCTCAGGACTGTAATTGGGCTTGGGCGTGCGTGCTACCATTGTTTGTTATCCATCCCGTCATTCGATTGACCCGCAATGAACTCCGAGACGCCTTCCACGCCACCGCCCCGTACTTTGGTCATTGCCTCGCGGGAGAGCCGTCTTGCCATGTGGCAGGCTGAGCACGTGCAGTTTGCGCTGCACAAATTATATCCATCTTGCGACGTCAAAATCCTCGGAATGACGACGCGCGGCGATCAGATTCTTGACCGGACCTTATCGAAGGTCGGCGGCAAGGGACTCTTCGTGAAGGAACTCGAAGCAGCGCTCGCCGACGGCCGTGCCGACCTGGCCGTGCATTCGCTGAAAGACGTGCCCATGGAACTGCCCGACGGCTTTACCCTGAGCACGATCCTCGAACGCGAAGATCCCCGCGATGCCTTCGTTTCGCCGCACTTTGCGTCGCTGGCGGATTTGCCTCACGGCAGCGTCGTCGGGACGTCGAGTTTGCGACGTGAAGCCATGTTGCGCATGCATTTTCCTCATCTCGAAGTCCGCCCGTTGCGCGGCAATCTCGATACCCGTCTAGGCAAGCTCGACCGGGGCGACTACGCGGGAATCATCCTCGCGGCCGCCGGGCTGATCCGGCTCGGGCTGGAATCGCGGATTCGCGCGTATCTCTCGCCGGAGGAAAGTTTGCCGGCGGCGGGGCAAGGCGCGCTCGGCATCGAGATCCGTGCCGGCCGTGACGATCTCGCCGCGTGGCTTGCCCCTTTGCATCACGATGCCACGGCTGCAGCAGTGGAAGCCGAGCGCATGGTGTCGCGCTCGCTTGGCGGCAGTTGCGAAGTGCCGCTCGCGGCGTACGCGCAATGGCGCGACGGCGCGCTGCATTTGCGTGGATGTGTATCGACGGTCGATGGTACGCGCGTCCTTCGTGCCGAAGGCTCGGCGAATGCCACCGGTGTCGAAGCCGCGCTCGATCTCGGCGCGCGCGTTTCCGCCGAGCTCGAAGCGCAGGGCGCGATGGACATCGTCCGCGAGTTGAGCACGGCAAGCGGTGCGCGCATTCCTCCTGCTGCAACGCCTGCCGACTGATGGCGAGCGCTCACGATTCGACCCATACCCCGGCCGAAGCCACACCCCGGCCATCCACGGTTGTCATCACGCGTCCGTCCGGCCAGTCGGCCGAACTCATGGCGCTGCTCGAACGCGCGGGTTTCGAGCCGTTGGAGTTTCCACTCATCGATATAGGCCCCGTCGCCGATACCGCACCGCTGCAGGCCGCGCTCGGCGAGCTTTATGCGCCCGCTGAACTTGGCTTTGCGCTGGTCGTCTTCGTGTCGCCGAACGCCGTCCAGCACGCGTTCGCCGGGCTTAGCGCGCCGTGGCCGGCGCATGTAA
>NZ_JBSIPA010000422.1:0-5670 GCF_053574605.1 Caballeronia sp. M23-90
TGCTTCCCGCCTGCAGGCGCGCCATATCCAGCAGGTTGGTCACAAGGGGTCGTGCAAAGCGCTGCAGCGGCGGCCGCCACGAGCAGCCATCGGGAAGTAAAAATGTGCATGGCGGGTCAGAGATGAAGATTGCGTTTCGGTACGGCATGGTAGGTGAGCGGGCGCGCGACACATAGCCGCGCCGCTACAACACATTGTCCCGTCGATGACGCTAATCGAAACGCAGAGTAGGAATTCACGCTGTGCCAATCCTCAAGCTGCGCGATTGCCTTCAATACAGCGGGCTGGCCGACATCGTAGTGTCGTGCGGTCGGAGAGAATGAGCCGGTACCAACCACGCGTATGAAAATCCCGATCGCGGCCAGTCTGTCCTTCGTGATGCCGTTGGCCCTCACGCCGCGCTACGAGGCATCAGGCTATGTGCCCCCGTTAGCCGGCAAGCACGACGCATGGCTCGTTTCGCTCCCGGCGACCTATCTGCTCGATCGCGAAGGCATGATTGTCCTTGCTTTTATTGATGTCGTACCGCAGGCACTTTGAAACAGGATCGCCGCTTGCCGCATTGAGCGCGCTGCAGGCGAGACACGCTGCGCATCGGCGTGCGGAGCGTCCTTGAGTTGCTTAAGGTCGGACACCGGCGTAATACCGGGCCGCAGCATCGATCTCATCCGGTGTCATGTTCCGCGCGACATTACGCATTTGCTCATTGATATCGTTATGACGCGTTCCGTTCGCAAACGCCTGCAATTGCTCTTTCGAATACGCGTAAGGCGTGCCCTCGAGCCAGGGCGTCCCTGCCTTGTGATCGATCCCGCCATGACACGAAGCACACGAAGCGATGTTTCGCATGGGCGAACCATGCGCCACGATATCGGGTGCGGACATGGACGCAATGGCATCGGTGCGCGAAGCTGCTGGCTTGGGCAGATACCCATAATACGCAGCCAGGTCACGCATTTCCTGATCGGTAAGGTTGGCGGCCATTGGCGACATGACCGCATTACGCCGCGCGCCCGACTGAAAGTCGAGCAACTGCTTATAGATCACGGACGCAAACTGACCGGCAAGATTGGGCGAGTTGGCATCGCTCACGCCCATGGCCCCGTGGCACATCGTGCATCGCATGGCCAGGGTCGCGCCACGGCCAATGGAAGCGCTGCTCGGAACACCAAGCAATTGCGGCGTCATCGCAACGAGGCTTGTTTGCGTCAAAGGCACTGGCGTCGCGGTCGTGATGCGCAACCACTGTTGCGGCACGCCGGCTGCGCTGCAGATCGCGTTCCAGACGCCCTGGAACGGCTGGTCCTTTTGTGCGGACGGCAACCAGATGAAGCCTACCGCTGCCGAAAACAAAGCCAGCGCCAGCGTACCGCCGACCGTGACAGTGAACCAGCGGTTGCGTAACGAGAACAGGCGTTCTTCGTTCATCGCTGCGGCCCTCCAATTTGAATGGCCGGCACGGACGTGTCCGAGCGCGACACCAGCGATGCAACTGGATAACCGTAGTTGAAAAGCGTCAGGCCGATCATCAATGCAAGCCACAAGCCGAAGCTGTTCAACGCAACAGGAATGGTCTTCGATTCATGCACCGCCGTACTGAAGCGGAACTCTTCCACCACTACACGCGGCCCGCGATGCGCCCGGATCAACACGGTGAAGAACATCACCGCAGACACCACCAGGATGAACCCGCCAATGGTCGAGATGATCACCGGCATGGCCTGCGCGGCAAGCTCGGGATCGGTGTAATCAAAGAAGGCCATGCGTCGGGGCATACCGAGGATGCCGGTGAAATGCCACGGGAACGTCAGCACGATCATGCCGACAAACCACAACCACAATTGCCAGCGCATGAGCTTGAGTTGCGTCATCGCGCGGCCGGTGAGATGCGGCCAGAGATCGTAGGCAATCGCGAAGTACATGATGACGATCGCGCCCGCGAAGATCAGGTGAAAGTGCCCGGTCACCCACTGCGTATTGTGGATCGTGGAGTCGAGCTGATAACTCATGTTGATGATGCCGCCAGCACCACCGAAGCCAAGCATCACGAATGAGAATGCGAGCGCGAGCATCATCGGGTTCTGCCAGGGCAGCGCCTTGAGCCAGCCGAAGGTTCCCCGTCCGCCGCGCAAACGTGCTGCGATTTCCACGGACGCGCAGATGGTGAATACTGTTAGAAGGGTCGGCACGGCGACCAGTGCGGTGAACACCGAATGCATGAACTTGAAGCCGGAACCTACCTGTGGGTCGGCGAAAAGATGGTGAATGCCGATCGGCATGGAGACCACGAGAAACAGGATGAACGAGATGCGCGCCATGGAATCGCTGTACAACCGGCCGCCGATTGCGCGCGGCATGATGGTGTAATACGCAATGTACGCAGGCATCAGCCAGAAGTAGACGATTGCATGCAGCGTCCACGAGAAGAACACGCGGGCAAGGCCTGCATCGATAGTCGTCTTGAAGCCGAGCGCCACCGGCAGGATCTGGAACAGGATCTCGATAGCGGCGCCCACCGCAGTCCATCCCCAGAGGTATGCGCCTGCAACGCTCGCAAACATGGCGAGCGGCACCGGCACGCCGCGATTCGCACGCTTCCACGCGATCAGGTTGACCGACATGAGTCCAACCCAGATCCACGAGCCGACCACGACCAGCACAATGCCGATATAAAAGAAGGCGTTGCCGATCATCGGCGGATAAAACGTATAGAGCACGGACGCAAGTCCCATCGCGACCGGGACCATTGCAGTGACGGTACCTACTGCAACCAGAATGAAACCGGCCCATGCCCAGCGCACGCCGATCAACGGCTTCTTCAGCGCAAGCTCGGTCACCGCATAGCCGAACCCCATTGCAATCAGCGTGGGAAATACATAGCCCATCGCCGAGCCGTGCGCGGTCACCGAGCGATAGTAAAGCTCCGGATTGTGCAGCCACGGGTGCAGCGGGCTGCGCACCCACATCTGCCAGGCGCCCAGCAATAACGCGCCGCCGAAGCTGATGAAGCCGAGCCAGAAATGCGCGAGAACGAGTCGCTTGCTATTTAACACAGCTTAATCTCCGCGAACCGTTAGCGTTTGCCATCTGAAGGAAAGTGGATTTGTCGATGACCTTCACATGCGCCCACATGCCCTGATGCCCTGTGCCGCAGAACTCGTGGCACGGCATCAGGTGCTCGGCCGGTTGCGTGAAGGTCGTCTTGAAAGTCGAGATATAGCCAGGCTCGAGCATTGAATTGATGTTCGTGTTCGTGATCAGGAAACCATGCACCACGTCAGCGCTCGTGGCGCGGAACGTAATAGGGGTATCGGTTGGAATCAGCAGGCATTGCGGCGTGAACGAATACTGTTGCGCGACCACTCGGACCGTGACCGATCCATCCGCTTCAACCGCACTGCCCAGATTGCTTTCGATGAACTCACCGCTTACGTTGAGCGTATCGGGACGCACCGTCTCCACGCGCGAGGGCGGCATCATTGCCCAGTGAAGGCCCGTGAAGATCGTCATGGCGACAAGCACGCACAGGATGATCGCGACAAGCAGCGCCCATTTGCGCTCGATGCGCGCGACCATGTCCGCCGATGCATGCGACTGGTGTTCATTGCTCATTGGATAACGCCACGCGGCAGGAAGACCAGGAAATAAAACGCGAACCACAAGCCGATCACAATGGCCGTCGCCACGCCGGCAACCGCGATAGCGCCGTGCGGGCCATCGCGGACGATTTCATCGACGGCAGCATCTTCGTTTTCTGAATCAGTCATGACGTCCTCAATAAAGTGGCGCGGAGCGCAACGCGTTGACATCTTTTGCACTCACCGGCGTGCCATGGTTGCCCCAGGCGGTACGGATATACGTGACCACTGCCGCGACTTCGACATCCGAGAGCGATTGCGCAAAAGGCGGCATACCGTAAGGCATGGGATTTTTCTTCGTGCCTGGCGCGTAACCGCCGTTGAGCACCATGCGAATCGGATTCACGGACGACGTCATCTGGATGGACTGATTGGCTGCGAGCGGCGGGAAATGCGGCAGCTTGCCCTCGCCCTGCGTCGCATGACAAACAGCACATTGCGCGTCGTAGATCTTCTTGCCGAGCGGCGACATGGTGTTCTTTTCCTCGGCAAGCGCCGGTGTGGGCGGCGTGATCTTTTCACCGGCGCGTGAGGGCAGCGTCTTCAGATAGACGGCGACGGAACGGATGTCTTCGTCGGACAGATACTGGAAGCTGTCGTACACGACTTCCGCCATGGGGCCGTACACGGCGCCACGATTCGATACCCCCGCTTGCAGCAAATCGGAAATGTCTTCGATGCTCCAGTCGCCAAGCCCCGCTTCCTTATTCGATGTCAACGAAGGCGCATACCAGTTCTGGATCGGAATCAGGCCGCCTTCGAAACGTTTGGATGTTGAGTTGCCGCCTAGCGCATTGATCGCGGTGTGACACATGGTGCAGTGACCGAGCCCTTCAACCAGATACGCGCCACGGTTCCACTCGACCGACTGCGTGGTGTCCGGCTGGTACTCCCCCGCGCGAAAGTACAACGCACGCCAGCCGAAAAGCAACGAGCGCTGATTGAACGGAAACCGCAATTCGTGCGCACGGTTGGGCTGCGCAATGGGAGGTGTGGACAAGAGATACGCATAGATCGCATCGGAATCGGTGCGCGTCACTTTGGTGTAAGACGCAAACGGCATGGCGGGATAAAGCAGTTCGCCGGTGCGCGACTTGCCCGTGTGCATCATGTTGTAGAACTCAGCCGAGCTCCACTTGCCGATACCGCTCTCTTTATCCGACGAAATGTTCGGTGTATAGAGCGTACCGAATGGTGTTTCCATTGGCCGGCCGCCACCAAAGAGCTTGCCGGCAGGAACGGTATGACACGCGATGCAATCACCGGCGCGCGCAAGGTATTCGCCACGAGCAACGATTGACGGGTCAGCCGCTTGCGCATTTGACGCCACGACAAACATGCATAGAAGCATCAGGGTCCGGAAACTGAACACGTCGATTTCCTCGCCTTAAGGGTTAGGGACAGTGCCGCAAGCGAGCGGCATCTTGAGAGAGCCGGCCGCGACCGGAACGGGATCGACCGGAGCCGGCAAGGACGCCAGATATGCCGCTATGGCGGTGATATCGCGATCGGCAAGCTTGCTGGTGATGTCATGCATGCAATCGGGCGCAAGCGTCTTGCGGGTGCCGTAACGCCACGCGCCCAATTGCGCGGTGATGTAGTCGGCATGCAAGCCAAGCAAGCCCGGAACGGCAGGCTCCATACCGGTAAGCGCCGCGCCATGACATGCAGCGCACGCGGGAATCTTGCGTGTCGGCGCACCGTTATTCACGAGCGACTTGCCCAGTGCCAGTGTTGCTGCGTCGGCAGTGACCGGCGGGAGTACAGGAAAAGGCGGCCGCTCGCCGGCAAAATGTTCGGCAATCTGATGCAAATAAGCGTCCGGGAGATAAGCCAATAAATAATTCATTGGCGGGTACTGCCGGCGGCCGTCCCTAAAGGCAAGTAACTGGTTGTAAAGATAACCGGCGGGCTTGCCCGAGAGCCGCGGATAATAATCATTGCTCGTACCCTCGCCTTGCGCGCCGTGACACGCGGCGCAAGCAAGAACGCGCGCCTGCATGGTGTCGGGCGCCTTTTCAGCAGGCGGAGA
>NZ_JBSIPA010000423.1:0-5625 GCF_053574605.1 Caballeronia sp. M23-90
CCGGCCGGCGGTTGTCTGGGACGGCGCACGAACCTTGCGCGTGAATGGTTTATACCGGCACGGCTACATGATCGTGCCCGAAGTCGCGGACACCGCCCGCGCGCTCGCCGAAGCGTTGCTCGGCGGCGCGATCAATAACCCCGATTCCTTCGATGACTGGCGCCAGCAGGCCCGCTGGTCCGCGTTGCTGCGCTGCGAACACCCGGCGTCCGTGCTTTGAGATTCATCATGAACATTCACATCAATCAACAACCGTTTTCCGTCTCCGATGCCGCCACCGTCACCGACGCGCTCGCCGCTTTCGGCGCAAAACCGCCGTTCGCCGTGGCCCTGAACGGCGAGTTCGTGGCGCGCGGCGAGCATGCATCGAAGGCGCTCAATGCCGGCGACAAACTCGATATTGTCTCGCCGGTCGCCGGCGGCTGAGCATTCATAAAAGGATCGATCATGACCTCCACGATCACCACCGCCGATACCCTCACGCTCTACGGCACGTCTTTCCCGAGCCGCGTATTGCTGGGGACCTCGCGCTATCCGTCGTTGCAATCGCTGTCGGATTCCATCGATGCCGCCCGTCCCGGCATGGTCACCGTCGCATTGCGGCGCCAGTCGAACACGGGTGAAGCCGGTTTTTTCGATGTCTTGAAGCGCCACGGCGTCGCATTGCTGCCGAACACAGCGGGCTGCCAGACGGTGGACGAAGTGCTCACCACAGCGCGAATGGCGCGCGAACTCTTCGATACCCCCTGGCTCAAGCTCGAACTCATCGGCGACGACTACACGCTTCAGCCCGACCCGATTGGCCTGGTCGAGGCCGCCGGAATACTGATCCGCGAAGGCTTCAAGGTGCTGCCGTATTGCACGGAGGACCTGGTGATCGGCCGGCGTCTGCTCGATGTCGGCTGCGAGGCGCTGATGCCGTGGGGCGCGCCGATCGGCACGGGGAAGGGCGTGACGAACCCCTACGGATTGCGCACGTTGCGTGAGCGGTTGCCGGATGTGCCGCTTATCGTCGATGCCGGTCTGGGCGTGCCGTCGCATGCGTGTCAGGTAATGGAATGGGGTTTCGACGGCGTGTTGCTGAACACGGCCGTCTCGCAGGCCACGTTTCCGCCGCAGATGGCCCGCGCGTTTGCGCTGGGCGTCGAGGCGGGGCGGATGGCCTATCTGGCAGGTCCAATGGCCGAGCGCGATAGCGCGCAGGCGAGCACGCCGGTTGTCGGCATGCCGTTCTGGCATCAAGACGGGAGTGCTGCATGAGTTTGTTGTCGCAGGATCGAGAAATATTCTGGCCACCCGCCGACGAACTCCTGGAAGCCGCCGAGCGAATTCGCCGGCGCCTGGGGGACTGGCCGGCGGCATCGAAGCAATGGCGGATTTGCTTGAGCGCGCCGGATCGTCCGCTGAAGGGGGATTTGGTCGTGGGCTGCGGTTCCTCCGCAGAGGCGGCGGATGGCGTGGGCTTGCTGGCAGCCACCGCGGGCCACGCGACGCTGCAGCTCGATGGCGTGGAATACGCGCTCAATGGCGAATGGTCGGACGACTGGCTCGCAGCATTGGCCGCGTTCCTGGATTGCGGATTCGAGCCGCACGACGCGCTTGTGCTGGCGCTCGCCTGGCGCCCATCGAACCTGGACGAACTCGATGCCTGGCCCGTGGACTTTTACACCTTCCCGAAGGTGGCAAATTTGCCGTCCGCACCGTCGAAGCCCTTCCCGCATTGCCCGGACCGGCTGGGCCTGTACGCCGTGCTGCCAAGCGCGGAATGGGTTGAACAGGTTCTGGACCACGGAGTGAGGACGGTGCAATTGCGCCGTAAATCGGCCGATTCTGGTGATTTGAAGCAGGAAATCGAGCGTGCGATGGCTGCGGGCGCCAAACATGACGCCCAGTTGTTCATCAACGATCATTGGCAGGCAGCGGTCCGCGCCGGCGCTTACGGCGTCCACCTTGGGCAGGAAGACGTCGATACGGCCGACCTGAACGCCATCGCAGAAGCCGGGCTGCGCCTCGGGCTATCGACGCACGGTTACTACGAAATGCTGAAGGCGCTGCATTTCAAACCAAGCTACCTTGCGCTTGGTGCGGTATTTCCGACAACGACCAAGGTCATGCCAACCGCGCCGCAAGGTTTGTCGCGTCTGGCACGATATGTGCGCTTGCTCGACGGCATTGTTCCGCTTGTTGCAATTGGCGGCGTGAATGGTTCCGTGCTGCAGCAAGTGCTGTCGACCGGTGTAGGAAGCGCAGCAGTCGTTCGCGCCATTACAGAGGCGCCAGAGCTCGCGTCCGCCATTTCTGCGCTGCAACAGGAATTCGCGCGATAATGCAGCCGAATCGGAAAAAACTTCATTTGTTTTGATCAGTCGAAAGGGACCGTCACGTCGCTGCAAGCGCACGGGCCCTATAATTCGGCCCCTTGCGTAAAAGGATTGTCAGCCCCTGTGTCAGCTTCTCCCGAGACTTTGCTAGAGCTTCGCGACGTCGATTTCGGCTACGGCGACCGGCTCATCCTGTCGAAACTCAACATGCGCTTCAAGCGCGGTCAGGTCGTGGCCGTCATGGGCGGCTCCGGCTGTGGCAAGACGACCGTGCTGCGCCTGATCGGCGGACTTGTGAAGGCGCAAAAAGGCCAGGTGCTTTTCGGCGGCAAGGACGTCGGCGCGCAGACGCGCGACGGCCTCTACGAATTGCGCCGGAAAATGGGCATGCTGTTCCAGTTCGGCGCGCTCTTCACCGACCAGACTGTTTTCGACAATGTCGCGTTCCCGTTACGGGAACACACCGATCTTCCCGAGGAACTGCTGCGTGACCTCGTGCTGATGAAGCTCAATGCGGTCGGGCTTCGCGGTGCGCGGGATCTGTCGCCATCGGAGATATCGGGCGGTATGGCGCGCCGCGTGGCGCTTGCCCGCGCGATCGCGCTCGACCCCGAACTGATGATGTACGACGAACCGTTCGCCGGCCTCGATCCCATCTCGCTCGGCATTACGGCCAACCTCATCCGCACGTTGAACAGCGCGCTGGGCGCCACGTCCATTCTCGTCACGCACGATGTGCCGGAGTCGTTCGCCATTGCCGATTACGTGTATTTCATCGCGAACGGCGGGATTCTGGCGGAAGGCACGCCGGCGGAATTGCGGGCGTCGCAGGAACCCTCGGTGCGGCAATTCATCGACGGCGCGCCCGACGGTCCCTTCAAATTTCACTATCCAAGCACGACGCCGCTCGCGGCGGACTTTGGTATCGGAGCAAAGGCATGATCAGCGCCATCGGACGCTCGGTGCTCGGCAGCTTCGGCACGATCGGATACGCGACGCGCATGTTCCTGCGCCTGGTCGTCGAATTCTTTCCGTTGCTGCGCCGCCCGCGCCTTGTCACGAAACAGATCCACTTCGTCGGCAATTATTCGCTGCTGATTATCGGCGTGTCGGGCTTGTTCGTCGGCTTCGTGCTGGGTTTGCAGGGCTATCTAACCCTCAACCGGTACGGCTCCGAGCAAGCACTTGGGCTGCTGGTGGCGCTGTCGCTCGTGCGTGAACTCGGTCCCGTGGTCACGGCCCTGTTGTTTGCCGGCCGCGCGGGAACGTCGCTGACGGCGGAAATCGGCCTGATGAAGGCGGGTGAGCAACTCACCGCCATGGAAATGATGGCCGTCGATCCGCTCAAGGTGGTCGTGGCGCCGCGTTTCTGGGCCGGGATCATCGCCATGCCGGTACTGGCGGCTATTTTCAGCGCGGTCGGCATTTTCGGCGGATATGTAGTGGGCGTGCTGATGATCGGCGTGGATTCCGGTGCGTTCTGGTCGCAGATGCAGGGCGGCGTGGATGTCTGGAGCGACGTCGGCAACGGCGTGATCAAGAGCATTGTGTTCGGCTTTGCGGTCACGTTCATCGCGCTGTTCCAGGGCTACGAAGCGCAGCCCACGCCGGAAGGCGTATCGCGCGCGACCACAAAAACGGTTGTGTACGGGTCTCTTGCCGTGCTCGGACTGGACTTTTTGCTGACCGCGCTGATGTTCAACTGACGTTTCGGCCTGCGGCCCGATTACCGGGTCGCAGACGTTGTGAAGGGCACAGACCTTCACGCAAAAAACTGCGACAAGATTCTTTGGGAAGACGATGAAAAAGACTGCTGCTCTCGACTTTTGGGTCGGCCTCTTCGTGGTGCTGGGTTTCGTGGCGCTGTTATTCCTTGCACTGAAGGCCGGCAATATGAACGCAATGTCGTTTCAGCCGACCTATCCGGTCAAGCTGAAGTTCGACAATATCGGCGGATTGAAGCCGCGTGCGCCGGTGAAAAGCGCGGGCGTGACGGTGGGCCGTGTTGCGAATATCGGCTTCGACCAGAATACGTATCAGGCGCAGGTCACGATCGATATCGACAAGCAGTATCAGTTTCCTAAGGATTCGTCGGCGAAGATCCTGACGTCGGGCTTGCTCGGCGAACAGTACATCGGGCTCGAGCCAGGCGGCGACGACCAGATGCTCAAGAGCGGCGACACGATTTCGATGACGCAATCGGCCGTGGTTCTCGAGAACCTGATCGGGCAGTTCCTGTACAACAAGGCGGCGGATTCGGGCGCATCCAAGCCGGCATCGCCTGGCGCTGGAGCGCCAGCCGCTGCAACGCCCGCAGCTCCGTCGTTCCCGGGCGCGGCTAGCGCAATGGGCGCAAGCGCTGCAGGTCAATGATCCGGACTTATTGATCCGGCAAAATTCAGGCAGCCGAAGGCAGGCATATTTCGCAGTGCGAGCCAGCCTTCGGGTCAGCGACAATAAGGAGAAGAACAAAATGCAGGCAATGCGCGTAAAGAACGCGGCCGTGGTGCTCGCGGTGGCGGTGCTTGCCGGGTGCGCGACTGTGACCACGCCCACGAAGGGCGATCCGTTCGAAAGCTATAACCGGACGATGTTCACGATCAACGACAAGATCGACCAGGTCGCGCTCAAGCCGATTGCGAAGGGTTATGTGTTCATCACGCCGCAGCCGGTGCGCGACAGCGTGACGAACTTCTTTGGCAATATCGGCGATATCTACACGGCCGCGAACAATCTCGTGCAGTTGCGGATTGCGGACGGCGTGTCGGACATCATGCGCGTGGTGATGAACTCGATCTTCGGCGTGGCGGGTCTCTTCGACGTGGCGAGCGTCGCGGGCTTGCCCAAGCACAATCAGGATTTCGGCTTGACGCTTGGCCACTATGGCGTGCCGTCGGGTCCTTACGTCGTGTTGCCGCTGCTCGGACCGAGCACGGTAAGGGATACGGCCGGTACGGTGGTTGACTATTTCGGCAACGTGACGAGTTATGTCGATCCGACCTGGTTCCGCACGACGCTGTTTGGTGTGGAACTGGTGAACACGCGTGCGAACCTGCTCGGCGCAAGCGACGTACTGGCTGACGCCGCGCTCGACAAATACTCGTTCGTCCGCAATGCGTACCTTCAGCGCCGTCAGTATCTGCTCGGCAATCAGGACAACACGGCCGTTCCGGATTACGGCGACACGGGCAACGAGCCGCTACCGAAATATGACGACGTAAATGCGCCGGCAGGCGCGGGAGCTGCTTCAGGTGTATTGGCGTCGCCGCCGGCAGGCTCGGCATCGGCGCCGCAAGCGGCTTCA
>NZ_JBSIPA010000424.1:0-5590 GCF_053574605.1 Caballeronia sp. M23-90
TAGGACGCACGCGCGCGCGGCCACGATCCGCGCGGCGCAACCGCTTATGTGACGCTCGAGCCATGCAGCCATTTTGGCCGCACGCCACCTTGCGTGAACGCGCTGATCGAGGCGCGGGTCACGAAGGTCATTGCGGCAATGGAAGATCCGAATCCGGCCGTCTCCGGGCGTGGGCTGGCGATTCTTCGCGACGCGGGTATCGATGTGCGTTGCGGCCTCCTTGCGAACGAGGCATATGAACTGAACATCGGTTTCGTGTCGAGAATGACGCGGCGCCGGCCGTGGGTCCGCATGAAAGTCGCGGCCACGCTCGATGGCCGCACCGGTCTGCCGAACGGCGACAGCCAGTGGATCACAGGCGAAGCCGCTCGCGCCGACGGCCACGCATGG
The DNA here is from genome assembly GCF_053574605.1 of Caballeronia sp. M23-90. NCBI lineage: Bacteria > Pseudomonadati > Pseudomonadota > Betaproteobacteria > Burkholderiales > Burkholderiaceae > Caballeronia > Caballeronia sp. M23-90. The sequence goes on from NZ_JBSIPA010000424.1 coordinate 391, forward strand.
CGCGCCCGTGCCTGCGCGATCCTGACGGGAATCGGCACGGTGCGTGAGGACGATCCGCAACTGACCGTGCGCGCAGTGGAAACGCCGCGCCAGCCGCAACGCGTGTTGATCGACAGCCGGCTTGACGTGTCGCTCGATGCCCGGATTCTGGAAGGTGCGCCGCCGTGGATTTTTTGCGGCGCCGAGCCTGATATGGCTAAAGCCGAAGCGCTGCGTGAACGGGGTATCGAATTCACGTCGCTGACAAACGAACAAGGCAAGGTCGATCTTCCGGCAATGCTCGGCATTCTCGCCGATCGCGGTATCAACGAGCTGCATGTGGAAGCCGGCCATAAGCTCAATGGCTCATTGTTGCGCGAAGGCTGCATCGACGAATTGCTGATCTATCTCGCGCCGAGCCTGCTTGGCAACGCGCCCGGCATGTTCGACTTCACGCCGCCCGGGACGCTCGAGGCGCGGCCGCATTTGCGGTTTCATCGCATCGACCGGATGGGCGACGACGTGCGGATGCTCGCGCGCTTTGCCGATGTGAAGGCCGACGTGCAGCCTCTTACCTGACGCATAACTCCAAGGAATTTCGACGATGTTCACAGGAATTGTCGCGGCGGTCGGCCGCATTGAAGCTGTCACCCCGCTGGGCTCGCCCGCAGATGACGATACCGGCGTGCGCCTCACGGTTGCATCGGGCGGACTGGATCTCGCGGACGTCGAACTCGGCGACAGCATTTCGATTCAGGGTGCGTGCATGACCGTAATCGAGAAATCGGCGGAGTCGTTTGCCGTGGATGTATCGCGGGAAAGCCTGAACCGGACGGCGGGCCTGTCCGACCCCGGCGATGTCAACCTGGAAAAGGCATTGCGCGCGCATGACCGGCTGGGCGGACATCTGGTATCCGGACATGTGGACGGTCTCGGCGAAGTGACGCGCTTCGAGCCGGTTGGCGAATCTCACGAGTTGCGGGTTCTGGCGGCGAAGGATATCGGCAAGTACCTGGCGTACAAGGGATCGGTGACGGTCAACGGCGTGAGCCTGACGGTGAACAGCGTGACCGACCGGCCGGACGGATGCGAGTTTTCGATCAACCTCATTCCGCACACGGTGGAAGTGACGACGCTGCGGCATCTCAAGGCAGGTTCGAAGGTGAATCTGGAGATCGACTTGATTGCGCGGTATGTGGAGCGGATTCTTTCGTCATCGGGATCGGCGAATTAGGACACTCGCATGATCGACGACCTGAACGCGCTGCGCAAATAACCGATGCCGGCCAACACCGGCGCAAATTGAGCGCAAGGCGATCGTTGCGGGAAGGCACTTTTCGCAGATTCGCCTCCTACCTGATCGACTTGCCTGGCAATGAGTCGACGTTGACCCCGGCGCCACCCGCTCCCGCCTGGCGCCCGGCACGCCTCAAAACCGGCAAAACCCCCGCGTTGCCCTCCCCGGTGGCGTAAAATACGCCCTTTCCCGAACGGACGACCATCGCAATGACGCTCGCCTCCACTCCAGAGATCATCGCTGAGCTGAAAGCAGGCCGGATGGTGATTCTCGTCGACGAAGAAGACCGCGAAAACGAGGGTGATCTCATCATCGCAGCCGACTTCGTGACGCCGGAAGCGATCAACTTCATGGCGCGGCACGGCCGTGGGTTGATCTGCCTGACCATTACGCCGGAACGCGCCCGCTTGTTGAACCTGCCGCTGATGACGCAGAAAAACGGCACGCAATACGGCACGGCATTCACGGTAAGCATTGAAGCCGCCGAAGGCGTGACAACCGGCATTTCGGCTTCCGACCGCGCCCGCACGATCAAGGCAGCCGTCGCGCACGACGCGAAAGCCGAACATATCGTCCAGCCGGGCCACGTTTTCCCGATCATGGCGCAACCGGGCGGCGTGCTGGTTCGCGCCGGACACACCGAAGCGGGCTGTGACCTGACGGCGCTGGCGGGTTTGACGCCGGCATCGGTGATTTGCGAAGTGATCCGCGACGACGGCGAAATGGCGCGCCTGCCTGATCTGATCGAATTCGCCGAGTTGCACGACATCAAGATCGGCACGATCGCCGACCTGATTCACTACCGCTCGCGGACCGAATCGATCGTCGAGCGCGTCGCCGAACGCACGATGCAAACGGCGCATGGCGCGTTTCGCGCAGTGCTGTATCGCGATCAGCCGAGCGGATCGCCGCATATCGCGCTGGTACGCGGCCGGCCGACGCCGGATATAGAAACGCCGGTGCGCGTGCATGAGCCGCTTTCGGTGCTGGATCTGCTGGAAGTGGATTCGTCCACGCATTCCTGGACGCTCGATGCCGCCATGAAGGAGATCGCCGCGCGCGATCTGGGCGCGATCGTGCTGCTCAATTGCGGTGACACGAAAGAGCATCTGGTCGAGGTCTTCGAGGCGTTCGAGCAGGAAGACAAGGCGGCTGAACTGAAGCGCAGGCCGATCGACTTCAAGACCTATGGCATCGGCGCGCAGATCCTGCGTGAACTGGGCGTGGGCAAGATGCAGGTCCTGTCGAACCCGCGCAAGCTGGGCAGCATGTCCGGTTACGGACTCGAAGTAACGGGCTTCATTCCCATGCCCGGCTGCCCTGCCACGCCATCCACGGATGCCGCGGACGCAGCTTCGATCGCTCATCTGCGTTCGGTCTGACCACGACCGGCCGGCTCAACACCACACGTACAACACTGAAAACGGATAAATAATGGAAATCGGACAATACCAACCGAACCTCGACGGCGACGGACTGCGCATCGGCATCGTGCAATCGCGCTTCAACGAACCGGTGTGCAACGGCCTCGTGGACGCCTGCACGGAAGAACTCGAACGGCTTGGCGTGATCGGTGAAGACGTGCTGCTAGTCACCGTGCCGGGCGCGCTCGAAATCCCGCTGGCGCTGCAAAAGCTCGCTGAATCGGGTCAGTTCGATGCTCTCATCGCGCTCGGCGCCGTCATTCGCGGCGAGACGTATCACTTCGAATTGGTATCGAATGAAAGCGGTGCGGGTATTTCGCGCATTGCGCTCGACTTCGGCACGCCGGTTGCAAACGCCGTCCTGACAACGGAAAACGACGAACAAGCCGTTGCCCGCATGACGGAAAAAGGCCGCGACGCTGCACGCGTGGCAGTCGAGATGGCCAATCTGTCGGTCGCGCTGGAACAGTTGGGCGGCGACGATGAAGACGAAGATGACGAGGACCGTGCATGAAAAGCGCTCGACGCCGCTCGCGCGAACTCGCGACACAAGGGCTTTATCAGTGGTTGCTGTCGGGCTCGCCCGGTGGCGAGATCGACGCGCAGTTGCGCGGCGCGCAAGGCTACGATAAAGCCGACCAGGAGCATCTGGACGCCCTGCTGCACGGCGTGATCAAGGAAGCGGACATCATTTCCGCCGAATTGCAGCCCTGCCTCGATCGCCCGCTCGACCAGCTTTCGCCGGTTGAACGCGCGGTGCTGATGGTCGCCGCGTTCGAGTTCAAGCATCACCTGGACATTCCGTATCGCGTGGTGATCAACGAAGCGATCGAGTTGACCAAGACGTTTGGTGGTTCCGATGGCCACAAGTACGTGAACGGCGTGCTGGACAAGCTTGCGGTTCAACTGCGGCCGACAGAAGCACAAGGCCGCGGCCAGCGAAGCTGATGAATTTCGCCAAAGACCCGCTCGGCGCCGTCTCCCAAAGCGCAATTCGTTACGCCGCGCGCGTCGATGCGATCGAGCCGTTCTATGTCATGGAATTGGCAAAGGAAGCGCAGGCGCTCGAACGCGCGGGGCGCGACATTATCCACATGGGTATTGGGGAGCCGGATTTCACGGCGCCCGAACCGGTGATTGCCGCAGCGACCGACGCCTTGCGGCGCGGCGTCACGCAGTACACGAACGCGCTCGGACTGGCGTCGTTGCGGGAGGCGATATCCGGTCATTATCGCGATGTGTTCGGGCTCGATATCGATCCGGCGCGCATCGTGGTGACGGCGGGTGCATCGGCGGCGTTGCTTCTGGCATGCACGGCACTGGTCGATCGCGACGACGAAGTCCTCATGCCCGACCCGTGCTACCCGTGTAATCGCCATTTCGTGGCGGCAACCGAAGGCCGTCCGGTCCTGATTCCGAGCGGTCCGGCCGAGCGGTTCCAGTTGACCGCAGCCCAGGTCGAAGCGCACTGGACGCCCGCTACACGCGGCGTCCTGCTGGCGTCGCCGTCGAATCCTACCGGGACGTCCATCGAACCGGCGGAACTGGCGAAGATCGTCGATGTCGTGCGTTCGCACGGCGGTTTTACCATCGTCGACGAGATTTATCAGGGCTTGAGCTACGACGCGAAACCCGTTTCAGCGCTTTCGCTTGGTGACGACGTAGTCACCGTCAACAGCTTTTCGAAGTACTTCAACATGACCGGATGGCGGCTCGGCTGGCTGGTCGTGCCGCCCGCAATGGTCTCGACGGTCGAAAAGCTCTCGCAGAACCTGTTCATCTGCGCGTCCGCGCTCGCGCAACATGCGGCGCTCGCGTGCTTTGAACCTGCCACGCTTGCAGTCTACGAGTCGCGCCGGCTGGAATTTGGGCGCCGACGCGATTTCATCGTGCCGGCGTTGCGCACGCTCGGGTTCGAAGTGCCGGTAGTGCCGGACGGTGCGTTCTACGTCTACGCTGATACCCGCCGTGTCGCGCACCCGGCCGCCGGCGACAGCACGGCGCTGACCCGCTCCATGCTTCACGATGCCGGCGTCGTGCTGGTTCCCGGCAATGATTTCGGCGTTCATGCGCCGCGGGACTATATCCGGCTCTCTTATGCCACGGCGTATTCGAAGCTCGAAGAAGCCGTGCAGCGGCTTGGGACGTTGTTCAGGGTCTAGCGCCTCCGCTTGGAAAGCCTTCGCCATTGAAAAAGCCGTTCCGGCATCAAGCTGGAACGGCTTTTTTGCATCTGCTACCGGTTTAAGGCTGGAGATGCCGTCTCAAGCGCCAACTTCCCAGGCGCCATGTTCATGCTTGGCTTGCGTATCAGCGTCGTCGGTTTCGTTACGCTCGCTCGCTTGCGGCGACGTAGCCTTGGCCGGCGCCGTGATCGGCGGAACACCGTCGAGCGTGAAGTGCACACGTTTGTCGGTAGAACCATTCGCCGGCGCGTTAGCCGACGCCACCACCGTCTTCGGCGCAACCGGCTGTGCCGGCGCTTGCGGCGCGTTGATCA
>NZ_JBSIPA010000425.1:0-5546 GCF_053574605.1 Caballeronia sp. M23-90
TCGACAAGGCACCCGCCGCCGCGTCCGCCACATACCCCAGTTCGTTGACCACGTTGAGCACGCGTTCGCGGGTGGCGGCGGGTGCCTTGTCGTCAGGGAAATCATCGTTTGTAGCGGTGCTCGTGCCGTCGCTGTCGAGTTCGAATTTTTCCGATACCGTGCGTGGCATCAACGACGTGATCGAACCGGCCGGCATGCAGTTGCTGCTGGCCAACACCGACTACGAATTGCCGCGCGAGGAAGAGCTCGTGCGCGCCATGCTGCGTTATCAGCCGCGCTGCATCGTGCTGACGGGCAGCCATCACACCGAAGAGACGCATTCGCTGCTTGCCCGGGCGCGCATTCCGGTGATCGAAACATGGGACATGCCGGTCGATCCTATCGACCGGGTCGTGGGCTTCTCGAATGTCGATGCATCGCGCGCGATGGTGCGCCATCTCTACGAACGCGGCTATAAGCGCATCGCGTTCGTGAGCAGCGCGTCGAAGCTGGATAGCCGCGGTATCGATCGGCGTCGCGGGTATCTGAAGGAGGTGAGGGCGGCCGGTTGCGAACCGCGCGACATCACCAAAAGCGCATGGACCACGACCATGGCGCACGGCGTTGCAATGGCGCATGGTGCGGCCGCGTTGCAGCAGTTGCTCGAACGCTGGCCCGACACCGACGCCGTCATGTGCGCGAGCGACATCCACGCGTTTGGCGCGGTGATGGCGTGTCATCGGCTGGGGTTGGCGGTCCCGGGGGATATCGCGATTGCGGGCTTCGGGGACTTCGAGGTCTCGCGGCATTGCTATCCGACCATCACGACCGTTTCAGTCGATGCCTATGGGATTGGCCGCGCCACCGGCGAGTCCTTGCTCACGGCACTGGACGAAGTGGAAGGCGATGAAAAACTCGACAAGACGCGCGGCGTGAAAACGACCGCTGCGACCAGGCGCAAGCCGTCTCCACCCGTCATCGAAATTCACTACGAAGTCGTGCCGCGCGAGAGCACCTAGTGCTCCCGCGTGGCATGCACGAAGCTGGGCGCTTAGTGGTTGTCTTAGTGGTTATGCCGCGACTCGCCCCGCGTTTCGACAATGTTGAGATACAACGTCGCCGGTTCCAGGCATGCGCCGCTGCCTTGCTGCCCGACCATGCTTCTGTAGATCTCTTCCCACGGCGTCATGTTCTCAAGTACGGGCGGCTTCCATGCCGCACGACGCTGCGCGAGTTCGGCCTCGGGGATCATGAGGTCGACCTTGCGCGTCTTCAAATCGATGCGAATCCTGTCACCCGATACGAGCAATGCAAGGCCGCCGCCAACGGCTGCTTCCGGCGAGACGTTGAGAATCGAAGGGCTCGCCGATGTCCCGCTCTGACGACCATCGCCGAGCGTTGGCAGTGTGTCGATACCGCGCTTGAGTAACGCTGCCGGCGGCTGCATGTTCACCACTTCGGCGCCCCCGGGGAAGCCGACTGGCCCGCAATTGCGGATGACGAGGATCGAACGTTCATCGACACCCGTTGCCGGGTCTTCGATACGCGCGTGATAGTCCTCCGGACCTTCGAACACGACGACCTTCCCCTCGAACACGTCGGGATGATCGGGATCGGCGAGAAAGCGCTTGCGGAAGGCTTCGTCGATCACGCTGACCTTCATCACGGCGCTGTCGAAGAGGTTGCCCGAGAGCACCACGTAACCCGCCGATTCCTTCAACGGGTTTTCATAGGCACGGATGACCTCGCGGTCAGGCACGGGGACCGTGGCCAGATCTTCGCCCAGCGTCTTGCCGGTCACGGTACGCACGGAGGCGTCGAGACGGCCGGCATCGAACAGCTCTTTCATCACCGCCGGCACGCCGCCCGCGCGATGAAACGCTTCGCCCAGGAACCGTCCCGCCGGCTGGCAATCGACCAGCAGCGGCACCTCGGGCCCAAGCCGCTGCCAGTCTTCCAGCGTATGGTCGATACCCATGTGCCGCGCAATCGCGATCATGTGGATCGGACAATTCGATGACGCGCCGAGCGCCGCCGCCGCGACAACCGCGTTCTCGAAAGCGCCCTTGGTCATAATGTCCGAAGGCCGCAGGTTCTCGGCGACCATCTCCACGATCCGCTTGCCGGTCGCATAAGCCATCCAGCCACGCTCGCGATGCGGACCCGGGATCGCCGCGCAGCCGGGCAGCGACATGCCGAGCGCTTCGGCGAGCGAGTTCATGGAAAGCGCGGTGCCCATGGTGTTGCAATGCCCGACCGACGGCGCCGACGACGCCACCATATCCATGAATCCCGGATAGTCGATCTCACCCGCCGACAGCCGTTTGCGCGCGTCCCAGATCACCGTGCCGGAGCCTGCGAGCTTGCCGTGATACCAGCCGTCGAGCATCGGGCCGCCGGACAGGACGATCGCCGGAATGTTGACCGTGGCCGCGGCCATCAGGCATGCGGGCGTGGTTTTATCGCAGCCGGTGGTAAGCACGACGCCATCGATGGGATAGCCGTGCAGGATCTCCACGAGCCCGAGATAAGCGAGGTTGCGATCGAGCGCGGCGGTCGGACGCTTGCCGGTTTCCTGGATCGGATGCACCGGAAATTCGAGCGGAATGCCGCCGGCGTCGCGGATGCCATCGCGCACGCGGGTGGCGAGTTCGATGTGATGACGATTGCACGGCGCGAGATCGGAACCCGTCTGCGCGATACCGATGATCGGCTTGCCCGACTGCAGCTCTTCGCGCGTGATGCCATAGTTCATATAGCGCTCGAGATACAGCGCGGTCATGCCGGGGTCGGAGGGATCATCGAACCAGCGGCGGCTGCGAAGACGGTTTTGCGGGATGTTCGATTGATTCGACATGCTTGTCTGTCCGTTTTATTTGTATGGGGAGTCAGTGATTCGTTCTAGGTTCAACGCGTGGAAAACTCGGTCACGAGCGGCGCGCCACTGAAGAACGCCTTCAAGTTCTCACGCACCAGTTGCGCCATCGCACTGCGCGTTTCAACGGTTGCGCTGGAGCGGTGCGGCTGCAGCACGACGTTGTCCAGCGTGAAAAAACGCGGATCGATTGAAGGCTCGTTCCAGAATACATCCAGCGCGGCGCCGCGAATACGGCGTTCATTCAGAAATTCGAGCAACACGGGTTCGTCGACAATACTTCCTCGCGCGATGTTCACCAGAATGCCGTCGGGTCCGAGGGCGTCAAACACATCGCGGCTTACAGATCCCTGGCTTTGCTTGTCCGCCGCCGCGCAGATCACGAGGAAGTCAGATTCGCGCGCCAGGGCCACGGCGCTGTCGCAATACGTGTAGCCGACATCGTCGAACTGGACGCGATCGTGATACGCAATGGACATGTCGAACGCAGCGGCCCGCTTCGCCAGTGCGCGTCCTACACGGCCGAGTCCGAGAACGCCAAGGCGCTTGCCGAACATGCGCGTGGCGAGCGGAATTGCGGCCTTGCCCCATTGAGCGTCGCGCACGAGGCGATCATTCGCCGGGATCTGGCGCGCAATCGAAAGCATCAGGCCGATGCCCATGTCGGCGACATCGCCAGTCAGCACATCGGGCGTATTGGTCACGCGAATGCCGCGTTTTGCTGCGTGTGCGAGATCGATCGCATCGACTCCGACGCCGTACGACACGATGATCTCGAGCGCCGGCAACGCATCGATCAACTCGGCGCTTGCGCCGGCTTCGCCGTTGGTGGCGAGCGCGCGAATGCGGGAACCGACTTCAGCGAGCAATGCACCGCGATTGGCGCAGTCCGACAGGACGTGCAGCGTGAAATGACGTTCGAGTTCCGCCATATCACGCTCCGGATACCGGACGACTACCAGTAAATCCGTCTTGTGCATGCCATCTCCTCATGTTAGATTCGTTTAATGGTTACCGGTAACCATACCTCACGATGAAACGCGTGTCCAGCAGTGGATGACTTCAAGGTAGCGAGACGATGACGAATTCAAAGGACCGGCCGGAGAAGATTGCTTTTCTCGGGATCGGCTTGATGGGAGAGCGGCAAGCACGCGTGCTGCTCAGGGCGGGCTACGGGCTCACCGCCTGGAACCGTACCCGGGACAAAGCCGAGCGCTTGCGTGCGGATGGCGCGGACGTTGCCGACTCGCCGGCTGAAGCGGTTCGCAATGCCGACATCGTGATTACGATGCTTGCAAACGGCGAGACCGTGCACGATGTTCTGTTCGATCAAGGCATGGCGCAGGCGTTGAGTGCCGATGCGGTAGTCGTCGACATGAGCTCGATCCGTCCCGACCAGGCGATCACGCATGCGCGTCTGCTTGCCGCGCGAGGTGTTCGACATATCGATGCCCCCGTATCAGGCGGCACGAGTGGCGCGGAAAACGCGACGCTTGCAATCATGTGCGGCGGCAATGCAGAGGTCTTCGATCGTGTATCGCCCGTGCTGCGTTGCATGGGGCGGCCTGTGTTGATGGGCGCTCACGGCACGGGGCAACTCGCCAAGCTCGCGAATCAGATGATCGTGGGCACGACCATTGGCGTGGTGGCCGAGGCGTTGTCGCTGGTTGCGAAGGGCGGTGCGAACCCCGCGATGCTGATCGAAGCGCTCGCGGGCGGTTACGCCGACAGCACCATCCTGCGCATCCACGGCCGCCGCATGGTCGACAAAAACTTCGAGGTCAGTGGCCGGTCGAGCTCGCAACTCAAGGATCTTCAAAACGCGTTGCGTGCGGCACAGGACGTGGGCGCGTCGATGCCGTACACCCAACTCAGCGCGCAGCTTTTCACGTCTCTCATCGCGCATCACGGCGATATCGATCACAGCGGAGTCGTGAAGATCATCGGCGATCAGGCAGCATGAACAACCGTTTCATTCGATACGTCCGCGCAGCCCTGAACAATCCGAAGCGGACAATACATACATAAAGAAATAGCCGGGATTCAATCAACCGGCAAACCGATTTGCAAAGGAGACGCAAATGGATCTGCAGCACCCCCCAATACCCGAACTACCCTCGGCGTCGCTCGCCGGTACGCCAACCAGGGCGCCGGTTTCACCACAGCAATTGCGGCGTGCAATCCTCACGGGCGCGGTCGGAAGCGCCCTCGAGTATTACGACTTTGCGATCTTCGGACTCGCGTCGGCACTGGTTTTCAGTCATATCTTTTTTCCGGCGCTCGGCGCGAAAGCCGGGCTGCTGGCGAGTTTCGGCACCTATGGTGCGGGCTTCCTCGCGCGGCCGTTCGGCGGCCTGTTCTTTGGTTCCATCGGCGACAGGAAGGGGCGCAAGTTCGTGTTGCTCGTGACTATCGCGATCATGGGGACATCGACCATGCTGATCGGACTGTTGCCGAGCGGCACGATCGGCGCGGTATCGCTCGTCGTATTGCGGCTCGTGCATAGTTTCGGCACCTATGGTGCGGGCTTCCTCGCGCGGCCGTTCGGCGGCCTGTTCTTTGGTCCCATCGGCGACAGGAAGGGGCGCAAGTTCGTGTTGCTCGTGACTATCGCGATCATGGGGACATCGACCATGCTGATCGGACTGTTGCCGAGCGGCACGATCGGCGCGGTATCGCTCGTCGTATTGCG
>NZ_JBSIPA010000426.1:0-5541 GCF_053574605.1 Caballeronia sp. M23-90
GCGCTGGGCGCGGTCCGGTTCGCGCAGCCTTTGGCGGCGACGCTCACGCTGGCTGCCGGTTGGGCGGTTTTGCTGCCCGTGTTGATTCTTTTGTCGCGACGCTGGGATGGGGTCCACACCAATGCGTGACTGCTTGTCAATCTGGAATAGTCCTTGCTAGGTAAAGGTCATACGACTTACGGATATTCCAGGGCTTTATCCATGACACGCCAAACCGAACACCAGCTCAGCGAATCGAGTTGGCTTCCCCAACGCGATGTTGCGACGATTGCAAGGCAGGCATGCTCCGACGCGATTCCCGTGTCTTCGACCGGCGCGCGGGGCGCCACGCCTCCCGCGACCTACTTCATCTCGGTGCTTGAACTTGCCACCGGCGAGAAGCTCGGTAATAACGAAAGACTTCGCGCTATCGCCATGCTCGAAGCGCATTTCGCCGCTGGCCGGCCCCGCACGCTGAACGAGGCGGTCCGGATCTGCGCGGGCGCGATCGATTCATCGACGCTTCGGCGCATGGCGCGTGGCGCTGGGGCCTGATCAGATGGACGATTTGCAGCGCAGACGCCAGGTATCGTCCGCGCGGGTCAGGGTGACTGCAGATAGCGGCTCCAGATCCATCCGATAAACCGTCGTAAGCGGTGCGTCCAGCACGACGGCAAGCACCACCTTGATTACGATGGCGTGCGTCACGATCACCGTAGTCCCGTCATCGCGCTGTTTGTCGAGCGCGCGTCGAACCCGCCCCTGAAGGGCCTCCAGGCTTTCGCCGCCATGCGCAGCGCTGTCCGGTTCCGACAACCACGCGCTCAATGCGTCGGTCTCCTCGTCGTAGATCTCTTTCAAAGAACGTCCTTGCCAGCGGCCATGATCCAGGTCGCTCCACTGCGCATCGGTCGACATTTCGATGCCAAACGTCCGTCCCGTTTCCACGGCGGCACGGGACGGGCTCGTGATGACACGGTCGGGCACATAAACCGATGCAAGCGCCGAAAGACGCGGGCGCTCGAGATGCTCGATCGGATCATTGAGCGTGGGAAACATGCCGGTTTTCATGGCGTGCGTTGCCGCGTGGCAAAGCAGGATCAGTTCGTTTTTCATGGTTTCCGGATTCGCTTCAATGATGCATTGCTTTACTTTCGGTGATCACATCTTAGAATGGCAAGCTTGCAGCGCGAGGAAGCCGGTGAAAACCCGGCACGGTCGCGCCACTGTAAGCGTGCCGAGTGCGTTTTCATCCTTGAATCAAGGTAAAAAAACCATTCGACGCATGCAAGTCAGACCCCCGCTGCAGCCTTTCTATTTTCTTACGGGACGCGCTTATCCCTCGGAGCTTTCATGAATCAAGCCAATCCAACGGCGAATCTGTCCGCCATGAATCCCGCATTTGATGCACCCGTACCTATTCCGGTGCGTGAGGTGCTGCCTTGGGCGGTGTTTATCGGTCTGCTTTTGTTGATCGCAATTTATTTCGTGGGCGCGGAGCAAGGCGCAACGTCGATCTTCCAGGGCATGTATATCCACGAGTTCGTGCACGACGGTCGCCATCTGCTCGGTTTCCCCTGCCACTGAGACCGTCCATGATCAGAAATCTCCTCATACGCGGCATGATCGCGGGGCTGGTCGCGGGCCTGCTCGGTTTCGGGTTTGCAAAAGCCTTCGGCGAGCCGTCGGTGGATCGTGCCATTGCATTCGAATCCCAGCAGGAACAGGCACATGAGCAGGCGGAAGCGGCGGCCGGGCATCCGCACGAACATGGCGACGATGTCGAACTGGTCAGCCGCGGCACGCAAGCGGGGCTAGGTTTGCTGACAGGCGTCTCGGTGTTCGGTACGGCGCTGGGCGGTTTGTTCTCGCTCGTGTTCGCGTTTTCGTATGCGCGGCTCGGTGCGTTGCGCGCCCGCGGAACGTCAGCATTGCTCGGCGTGTTCGGCTTTGTGACGGTTGCAATCGTGCCGTTCCTCAAGTATCCGCCGAACCCGCCGTCCGTGGGAAATCCCGAGACGATTGGCGCGAGAACGGCGCTCTTTTTCGGCATGGTCGCGATCTCACTCGTGGTGGCCGTGTTCGCGGTGCGGTTTCAGCGCCGCATGCAGCCGACACACGGCAACTGGAATGCGTCGCTGATTGCGCTCGCGGGTTACATCGTGCTGATGGGGCTCGCTTACGCTGCGTTGCCATCGATCGATGAAGTACCGGCGAAGTTTTCGGCGACCTTGTTGTGGAATTTTCGCGTGGCCGCAATCGGCATTCAGGCGGTGATCTGGACCACGCTCGGTTTGTTGTTCGGCGTGCTTGCACAGCGTGAAGTGGAACGTGTGCCCGCGCGGCGTGTAGCAACGGCTTGATCGATTAAGATTCTTGGTAAGAGAAGGGCGGCTCGCGAGCCGCCCTTTTTCATGCCGCTGCTTTTCTGGCCAGCAAGGCAGGGAAGAGGCCGAGCTTGTCGGCGTCGGGCAATGTCTTCCATGCCTTGATCTCTTCGCGGCTTCTGAAGCAGCCTTCGCAATAACCCGTGGTTTTATCGAGGCGGCATACGTCCGTGCAGGGTGAACCCACGGGCTGAAGCTGGCTCGCACGTTCGATGGTGAATGCGAGTTCAAGCGGCGTTTTTACAGGTGTTTCCAAAGGCATTGTCATAGCGGTTCGCCACGGAAAAGGGCGGCGGCTGCCGCCGGATTCGTCGGCCAGTAAGTGTGCATGTAGGTCGCGGTAATCGGGCCTTGCTGGTAGAAGGCTTCGCCTTCCTTGCCCGTGGTTGCGTGCGTTGCGTTCAGGACAGGTGCCATGTCGGTCGTCACTGACGAGTAATGGAATGTGTGCCCTGTACTGACGCCGTGACGGCTTTCGATGCGCTGCATAGCGAGGCGGGAAAGGCGCTTTTGCATCTTCGCGTGGCCGGGTAAGAAGCCGAGCATGGTGTGCTTTGCGCCATCTATATCGGTCAGCGACTCGAGAAGATACAGCATGCCGCCACATTCGGCGACCACCGGTTTTCCTGCTCCGACATGCGCGCGAATCGATGCCGCCGTCGTCGCATTCGCGGCAAGGCGCGCGGCGTGGAGTTCGGGATAACCGCCCGGCAGATAAAGCGCATCGGCATTGAACGGTTCATCGGCCAAGGGAGAAAAGTGCGACAGCGTTGCGCCCATCGATCTGAGCAGATCGAGATTGGCTGGGTAGATGAACGAAAACGCCGCGTCACGCGCAATGGCAATATGCAGACCTCCGAGCAGACGCAGTGGCTGTTCGCGAGGTTCATTGGCGAAGTCAACTGAGGGAGGCAACTCGCGCAACATAGTCTCACCGATAGCGTCCGCGGCGCGATCCAGCCGTGCATCGAGGTCCTCGACTTCGGCCGCTTGCGTCAGACCGAGATGACGCCCGGGCAGCGCGACGTCGTCCATGATCGATACATGTCCGCAATAACGCACGCCCTCGGGAATCGCTTCGCGCAGCATTTGCGCGTGCCGCTCGGATGCCACGCGGTTCGCCAGCACCCCGTAAAACGGCAGGTCGTCACGATATCGCGCGAGCCCGAACGCCACCGCGCCGAAGGTCTGCGCCATGCCATGCGCGCCGATCACGGCCAGCACCGGTACGCCGAATGTCGCGGCAAGATCGGCGCTGCTGGGGGTGCCGTCGAAGAGACCCATCACGCCTTCAATCAGGATCAGGTCGGCCGTTTGCGCGGCTTCTGCAAGCAACGCGCGGCAGCCGCGCTCGCCGACCATCCAGAGATGCAATGCATAAACGGGCGCGCCCGATGCGCGTTCGAGGATCATCGGGTCGAGGAAATCCGGGCCGGTCTTGAACACGCGCACACGCCGGCCGAGCCGTCTGTGATAGCGCGCAAGCGCTGCGGTCACGGTGGTTTTACCCTGGTTCGATGCAGGCGCGCTGATGAATAAAGCAGGACAGGCGCGCACGTCAGAACTCGACGCCACGTTGCGCCTTGACCCCTTGCTCGCGATACGGATGCTTGACCGGCCGCATTTCCGTCACGAGGTCGGCCGCTTCGACCAGCGCTTCGGGGGCATGACGGCCTGTCACGACCACATGCAGCATCTCGGGCCGTGCGTTGAGCACGCCGAGGACTTCATCGAGCGGCAGGTATTCGTATTTCAACACCGTGCAGAGTTCGTCGAGCACGACCATCTGGTACTCGCCGCTTTCGATCATGGTGCGCGCCGCGTCCCAGCCCTTGCGGGCGGTGGCGATATCGGCGTCGCGATTCTGCGTGTCCCAGGTGTAGCCGTCGCCCATCGTCACAAAGTCGCAATTGGCGATCGCGCCGAGAAAATCGCGTTCCGACGTATGCAGCGCACCCTTGATGAACTGCACGACGCCAAGCCGCATGCCATGGCCGAGCACGCGCACGGCCATGCCGAATGCGGCCGTGGTCTTGCCTTTGCCCGTGCCCGTATTGACGATCAACAAGCCTTTTTCAATCGACGCCTGCGCCTGCTTTTTCTCGTGGCCTTCCTTGCGACGCTGGGTCATGCGCAGATGCGCTTCTTCGTCCGTTTTCATTACATTCTCTCGTTGTCTTTCTGTTGATTCGAGTTGTCTTCGGCAATGGCGACAGTCACGCCATCCACTGCGATCTTGGGCCGTACGATCCGTCCGTCGCGCGACGCCAGGAGCGCACACGGTTCGCAGACGCCATCGACACCGATCAGTGTCCGGACGCGTTCCGATGCTCTCGTCTCGACTTGCGACACGCGGTCCTTCGAAAAAAATTCGATCGGCAGGTGGTGAAGGGCGGCGAATTCGAGCAAAGCGGTTTCATCCTGTTTGCCGTCAATCGATGCCAGCGCGCGCACATGCGTGATCGGCTCATTGCCAAGCGCCGCGCAAACCGCCGCATCGATCTGCCCGATGCTCACGCCACGCCGGCAGCCTATGCCGATCACCCATGCGCTCAACGTCCCGCTCCATCCGTGCGTTCCAGACGCGCGGATAGAAGCTTGCAAATACACTGCGGATCAGATTTCATGTAAGACGATATATTCATTACGTCCTTCATCCGTCCCTCGCGGATGCGGCGTCCGGCGCGTCCATGACACGCCACTTGCGCTGGCCGGTATCCGGGCTTGGCGACCGCATTCGCTTGCGCCTTCCCGCTTTGGCAAGCAGTGGCAATGAAGCAAATGTGCGCACGGGTTCTGTTAAACCAATTCGAACCGGCGCGGGTCGCGTACCGTTGCGGGGACAGCACAGGTTTCTTGCATGCAGGCGCGCTGAGGATAAACGCTCTTGCATCCTGTTTCCCGTTTAACTACGCACGCAGGAAAAGCGCGCGTGAGCACCAGACGCGAGCCAAAGATAGCACACGGAGGCGTGCCGGCGCTTGGATTTCCATTGCTCGCCAACTGGCCGTAACCTTGACTGCAAGGCTTCACCGGCCTAGACTTGGCGCAGTTTTCTGGTGCTCGCGCGCGGTCTCTCTCTGTGCGCAGTTAAACGGGAAGCAGGGAGCGCCGCCGGACACTCGTGCGCGCCAACCTGCGCTGCCCCCGCAACGGTAAGCGAAAACCGCGCAGA
>NZ_JBSIPA010000427.1:0-5538 GCF_053574605.1 Caballeronia sp. M23-90
CTGAGGAGCGATTGCCTTCGCCTTTGATGAAGTCGCCCTCCCAGTGCCCGGGCATCACGCGATCCTCGACTTCAGGTGGGCGCACGTGAATGCTGACCATATTGGGAATTTGCCAGCGGCGATCATTACCCCGCGTGCGCGACATACGGGCGCGGTGAGCACGACGCAAACAAGCAATGAGTTGGCGCCGTAGTTCTCCGCCTGGGTGAGCGTAGATGGTCGTGTAAATCGTTTCGTGCGAGACCTGCAAAGTTGGATCGGTCGGAAACATACGCTTGAGAACTCCAGAGATTTGCTGAGGTGACCAACGCCACTCGAGCAGCGTGAGGACGACCCTCCAGCAGGCGCTGTGAGGCCCAAGTTTGGGCGTGGTGACCGTGTCCGCTCGTCGGGCCGAACTGAGCGCGTGCGCCGCCGCTGGGACATAACCTAGCACAGAGCTATTGCGCCTCAGTTCACGGCTGAGGGTAGAGGCCGAGCGTCCGAGTATGCGGGCCATGGCTCGGATACTCGAGCCCCGTTGACGCAGGCTCGCGATCTCTAGACGTTCCTCGGCTTGCAACTGCTCGTACTGATTCGCTTTGTGCATTACAACACCTTATACGCTTTGGTGTTGCGCTTCAGTTTTGAGCCCGCCGAGCCTGGATTGCAACTTCAGGGCGCGCACGATGCTGGTGACCCCAAGATGCTCGGTGCGCACCGTTAGGCCAGCGACGGTCGTGACGAACCACAAGATGTGAATGGCGGTCAGAAAGCGCGTTTAAACGGCGGCGGCCCGCTTTAACACTGACTGAGACGTATTTCGAACTTTTGTGAGGATGTCGGGTATTTCGGTTGAGCGAGATGATATCGGCGCGTCGAAGGGAACCCGGAGGGCGAGTAAAGACGCGCCCGGCGATGTTGCGTACGGCTGATGTTTGGGTGACGCGAGAATACGAAGGGGGTAAAACAAGAGCTTACCGCCGGAGAAACGGCCTGACACCGGTTCAAACCGCCAAGTTCCCACCGATGTCAGACCCCACGCGTGCACGGAGCAAGGGTGTGCAATGAGTATTGCACGCTCGGCCGGCTCTGTCGATATCGCCTCGGCATTGACGGAATTTTGCGATGCCGGCGACGGGCCGCTTTTACGTTTGTGCGCGCTGCCGTGCGCAGGTGGTCATCTGCCGCTACTGCGATCGCGGCCAGATTTACTGCGATGGCGACTGCTCGGGCGCGGCCCGTCAGAACGGGGTCCGGGAAGCCGGAAGTCGCTACCAGCGCAGCCGCAATGGACGCCTCGCGCATGCCGAGCGAATGCGCCGCTATCGCGCGCGTCTAAATAAAGTGACACATCAGGGTTCCCCATCGGCTGCCGCCGGTGCTCTACTGCAAGCGAACCCGGCAACGGCGGCCAAAGCAACCGCGCCCGACATTCGGAGGCGTTTGCCTGCGCAGTGCCACTTCTGTCAACGCGCTTGCTCGACATTGGTACGCCTTGGAGCATTGCATGGTCGGGTTCCTCGATATGTTCGTACTACTACAGACATAACTGGAGAAGACCCATGAGCATCACCGCGGAGCTCGAAGCACAAATCCTGCGCTATTACCACGTTGAGAAATGGCGTGCTGGCACCATCGGGCGCCAATTGCATGTACACCACGGTACGGTTCACCGGGTGCTCGCGCAGGCCGGACTGCCCAGAACGGGTGGCCTGCTGCGGCCTTCGCAGATCGACGCATACTTGCCGTTCATTCACGAAACGCTCAAGAAGTTTCCGTCGCTCACGGCGAGCCGCCTTTATGCGATGGTGTGTGAGCGCGGCTACCGCGGTAATCATCATCACTTCCGGCATTTGATCTCGGTGCATCGTCCCCGACCGATCACTGAGGCTTATTTGCGTCTTCGGACTCTGCCGGGTGAGCAAGGACAGGTCGATTGGGCACATTTCGATCACCTGCAAATTGGTCGCGCGCGTCGACCACTGATGGCCTTCGTAATGGTCCTGTCGTGGTCGCGCCAAATTTACTTGCACTTCTTTCTCGATGCCCGCATGGACAGCTTCCTTGCGGGCCATGCGGGCGCTTTCGAAGCATGGTCCGGTCTGCCACGAGTGCTGCTCTACGATAATTTAAAGAGCGCTGTTCTTGAGCGTCAAGGCGACGCGATCCGTTTCAATCCCCAGCTTCTTGCGTTCGCCGCCCATCATCGCTATGAACCCCGCCCGGTCGCGGTCGCACGGGGCAATGAGAAGGGACGGGTTGAACGCGCTATACGCTATGTTCGCGAGAACTTCTTTGCGGCCCGCAAGTTCACCGATATTGACGATCTGAATGCTCAGGCCACGCTCTGGTGCGCCGGTCCTGCTGCAAATCGTCCTTGCCGCGAGGACCCGACGATGACCGTGCGTGAAGCCTTCGAGCGTGAGCAGCCAAGTCTGCTCGGCCTGCCCGACAATCCTTATCCGTGTGAGCTGCAGCTGGAGGTGAGCGTTGGCAAGACCCCTTACGTGCGCTTCGATCTGAACGACTACACCATCCCGCATACGCACGTACGCCGCACACTGACGGTGCGCGCCGATCCTCGTCAGGTACGCATCCTTGATGGCATCACGCTACTCGCTACCCACGAGCGCAGTTACGATCGCGGCGCACAGGTTGAGATTGCCGCGCATATTGAACAGCTGGTTCAGATCAAACGCCAGGCCCGTCATCACCGCGGCCTCGATCATCTAAGTCAAGCAGCGCCTGCCAGCCACGTGCTCATGCAACGCGCCGCTGAACTCGGTGGAAATCTGGGCAACATTACATCGCATTTGCTGCAGCTGCTTGACCGCTATGGCGCCGCCGAACTTCAGGCGGCAATTGAAGAAACACTCGCCAGCGATGCGGCACCTCATCCAAACCCGGTGCGTCTCGCGTTGGAGCGCCGGCGAGAGACGCGCCAGGCACCGCCGCCTGTCGTCATTGATTTGCCCGAACACGTGCGCAAGAAAGACACGCTGGTGACACCTCACCGGCTCGACACCTACGATCAAATCTCCGGAGACGCTGATGAACACGCCTGATGAATTGCAAACTCGCGCGAACGCACTGCGCCTTTATGGCCTTCTGACGCATTGGTCCGACGTTGCCGCCCAGCCGTGGGTCGCGCCGCTCGTGCAGTGGGAGGAGGACGAGCGCTCCCGCCGTTCTCTGGAGCGGCGCATCCGCGATGCGCACCTGGGCAGCTTCAAACCGCTTTGCGACTTCAATTGGACGTGGCCTAAGCGGTGCGATCGCGCCGTCGTCGAAGAATTAATGACGATGGAGTTCGTCAAGGACCAAACAAACGTCGTATTGATCGGGCCGAACGGCGTTGGCAAATCAACACTTGCGCTCAATCTAGCCCATCAGGCAATCGTTCACGGTCACACGGCTTTATTCACTACAGCGGGCCAAATGCTCGGCGAACTAGCCGCACTTGACAGTGACTCGACTTTGCGTCGCAGGCTTAACCGTTACGCTTCGCCCGATATATTGGTCATCGACGAAGTCGGCTACCTCTCCTACTCAAACCGCCACGCCGATTTGCTATTTGAGCTCATTAGTCGCAGATATGGGACCGCCAGCACAGTGGTCACGACAAACAGGCCATTCAAGGAATGGGCGGAAGTATTCCCTAACGCTGCTTGCGTCGTCTCCCTGGTCGACCGACTCGTACATCGAGCCGAAGTCGTCGTCATCGAAGGCGAATCCTATCGTGTGAAGGAGGCACGCGAACGCGCGGAAGAACTCGCCAAAAAACGCACTGCAGCGAAAGCCGCGAAGAAAAAACCATGACGCGAGTTCATTTACCGTCCGGGATCATAAAAGGGCTCAACTTCTTGATCCCCGAGAACTGGTCCGCTGATCAGGCGCTCGCCGTCGTAGAACTGCTGGATGACCTGCGCGAGCGTATCTGTATGCACTACCAGCTTGAGCTTTTTGAACTGCAACATCAACAACGCGCTGACCTCAGAAACGCTCATCCCGCCGACGCAGACGACCCATTTTAAGGTGGCGGCGAAACGGTCGGCGGCGAACGTTTCTCATCGCCCGCCGCCATCTATATGCGCTTTTACACCGCCGCTAACACAAGAAACTGCGAAGGCGTGAGAACGCCGGGCGCAACAGGTTGATCGCTTCCCACCATGCCATCCAAAGAGCCATCGAAATCTCCACGGCGAAGTTGACATCAAAGGATAGCATTTATATGCTATCCCAATGACCAAAAGCCGCCTCCTCCAAATCGAAAAACGCATCGATTCCATCAAGGTGAAGCTCGCCACAATCGATGAAATGCGACCTGGCTCGCTCACGCGCCAGTACAAGGACCCCGAGAACAAGAAAGGGGCCTACTACCAGCTCAGCTACACGCGAGCGATGAGAAGTCGAACGGAATACGTTGCCGGCGGTGACGTACGCGACATTCGTCGCCAGATAGAGAACTACAAGCGCTTCAAGCAATTGACGGCCGAGTGGGTCGACCTGGGCATCGAACACAGCCGCCTGAAAATCAAGCTCGCGCGCCAGGACGATGCGCCCAAGTGATATGCTTTCGCCATGTTCAAACGACTCCAACAGCGCTGGCTGGACCGCTTCCGGGTCGATGACTCAATCGGCTGGTCCGGCATACCCGAAGATCCTCTGTCCGATCAAGTTATGGACATGGTGTGGGATATGTTGGACAAGGCGACGCTCAATGCGAGAAAGCGAAAGATCATCTGGCCGGACGGGCGAAAGCTATCGATCAACCTGTCCGTCAAACGAATCCACGAGCAGCACCCTGCATTTCCAAAGGACCTGATCGAAAGCAATGTGATCGACTGGCTCGTGCAAGTCATACCACCAGATATCTACACCGAGCAACAGATAGACGAACTGAATTGACTCAAGCAAATGTGGATAGACACCTACGAACGGTAGGTTCCAGGTGGAGAAATTTGGGCGAAAACTCGACACTCTTGAGTTAGTACTACAGCCGTAGATAAAACAAAGCGGGAGGTACGCAGCCGCGGCGCCGGTAGTGACACTGCTGGGCGCGTACTGGTGCCTGCGCCGCCATGTCGACCAGGCCAGCACGGGCGTGGTTCAGTTGAGGGTTACACGCACGGCGCCGGATGAAGTCGCGATGGTCGATAATGGCAGCCCATTTTTTCAGTCGTGGTGCGTGCATGAGTCGATTAGCTGGCGCGGCAGCGAAGCTGCCTGGGAGTGAGCGCAAGAAACTGGCCGTTCGGGTCTTGGCGGGATCAGAAACGGTCACTGATCTGGCGGCCCGCCACGGCGTGAGCCGCAAGTTCGTCTACGCGCAAAAGGACAAGGCGAGCGACGCGCTCAATGACGCTTTCGGTTCAGCCGTAGCCGATGACGAAGTGCTGTTCCAGTTGCCGGTCACCCGGACCTGGCTGCGCCAGGTGATGCTGGGACTGCCGCTGATCTGCCGCAGTTCGTATCGCGGCGTGGTGGAGTTCATGCGCGACCTGCTGGGCGTGACAGTCAGCGTGGGCCCCGTGCAGCACCTCGTGCACGCGGCCA
>NZ_JBSIPA010000428.1:0-5467 GCF_053574605.1 Caballeronia sp. M23-90
GTCGGGCATCCCGTTCAAGAAGGGCAATCCGAAGTTCCAGAAGGCCATTGATGACGCGATGACCCAGCTCGAAGCCGATGGCACGTTCGCCAAGATCTCGGACAAGTGGTTTGGTATCGACGTGACCGGGACGTTCAGCGCGATTCCGTCGGTGGAAGAAATGCAGGACATCGTTCGATAGCGGGAATTTACGGTAATCTGAAAGGACCGCTGCGCGTTGGCAAAGGGCCGGCAAACGCGAGTAACATGCAGCTTTATCTACTCAGTCACATGCCTGTTGCGCGCCGGCCGGGCCGGCGAATGCGGTCCGTACAGTCAGGCGCCCTGCTATGCCAGAAAACCCACAAAAACCTGACATCGATACCGCCAGACGACAAAAGCGCTGGCAGCCGTCCCAGGCCGTGCGCCATATCCTGATGGTGATCGCGGGCTTCGTCGCCCTCGTTGCGGTCTCCAGCGTCGTGCTATATCACACGGTCTTGTACGGCGATGCGATCGAGAATTTCGGCATCGTCATGATGCTGACCGTGCCCGTGATCGCCGCCGTCGCGTTTCGCGTGGCGCTGGATAGCTGGCTTGATCGGGAATGAAATGTTGGTTTCGCGGCGCTAGTACGGCGAGCCATGACCGTCCAGCGCCGGCTGGCTAAGCGGCGGCGGCCCGAAGCTCACTTGATTGTTCGCCAGCAATACGATCAGTTCGGTCCGGCGCCGTACGTTGAAGTGAGCCAGCAACTGGCTCACGTATTTTCGGACCGTAATATCCTCCAGACCCATGCGCACCGCGATCGCTTTCGACGGCAAGCCTTGCGCCAGCCAGCCAAGCGTCTCGAATAGTCTCGGCGATAAACCCAGGTGGTCGGTTTCAATCACGGTTGCAAGCTCGAAAGGCGCCTGATCCCCAGCAAGCGTCTGGACAATCGAAACTGGAAGAAATACGCCGCCCGCCAGCGCCGAATGCAGCGCAGCTTGAAGCACTTCAGGCGGCTGTGACTTCGGCACGAATCCCATCGCGTTGAACCCGAGCGCCTGAACGATTGTTCCGACGCGCTCATCCGCCGACATGATCACGACTGGAAGCGACGGCCGTTGGTGCTTCAACATTTCGAGCGCATCGAGACCATTCCCATCCGGCAATTCCAGATCGAGAAACACCAGATTCAACGCCTGGTTGAGCGCAGTTTCAACACCATCGCGCAACGTGCTCGCCTGCAAGATTTCGATGCCGGGCATCGCTTCCCGAAGCAAGAGCATCACACCAGCTCTGAATAACGCGTGGTCATCGATCAGGAGGACTTTCATTGCGTACGCCCGAGAGGAGATGACAAGACTAACAGTTCACCAGCCCGCAGCCACCTACACATGTAGCACCGCACGCATGTGCGTAGCGGCCGCGTCTCTCGCTGACCAGAATGAAGTCAACAGCATCGCCGACTGCGCTGCTGCTAGACGACTGGATCTCATCGATCGTCATTCAAACCGTCAAAGGAGAACGCTCATGAATAGCAATCGGTTATGCGCAAGCTTGTTTGGTGTTGTCGTGGCTGTTGCCGCACAGCAATGCATGGCACAGTCGGACACGAGCCAAAGCAGTTCAGTTGCCGAAGACTCTTCCACCCGTGCGTCCGATACGGGTACGGCACCCCGGCAACCATCGGCAGTCGCCGGCGCAAGAACCCGTGATGAGGTGACGCGCGAACTCGCGGACTTCCGGGGAAGCGAGCAGGAGGCAAACATGCGTGAGCTCTACAGAGGTAATTGAGCGGGAACGCTGCGCCCGTCCGCCAGGGGCACCGGTTTGCCCGGTTCCCCGGCCATATTGGAGTCGTCATCCGATGTCCCCTGGGTAGCGACGAGCCTGCCAACCTCCAACAGAATCGACTGCGGCGAAGCCGACTTTTGCAGCAGAATGAACGGCCGTTGAAAATCCCGGAGAATGTTTGGCGAAAGAAGTTCCCCCGTCACGAATGCGACGGGAATGACACCGGCCCAGGAAAAATGCTGCCTGACCTGGCGAGCGACGTCGGCGCCGGTCGCGCTGTCGCCGAGCCGCAGGTCAGTGATGACAACGTCAGGTGATCGCGAGCTGCCCTGCAAGAGTGTTGCGACTTCCGCGATCGAGCCGACGGCGTCAACCAGCAGCCCTGCTCCGCTGAACAACCGGCGAAGTCCTTCGAGCACCGCGGGGTCGTCGTCGCAAAGGATCGCGTATTTTCCCTCAAGGGTGGACAAGTCTTCGGGTGCGTGGCTTTCAGCGGACCTGGGAACGGTGGCCCGAATCGACGCGGGCACGTAGACAGAAAAGCGTGAACCCCGCCCTTCAATAGACCGTAACTGAAGGACGTGGTCCGGCAGGATGGCGAGCACGCGTCGCACGATGGAAAGACCGAGTCCAAGCCCCTTGGATGGATCACGGCCGGGGTTGCAAAGTTGAAAGTACTCGGAAAAGATGGCGTTGCGATGTTGTGCAGCAATGCCCACGCCCGTATCCCGGACATCGACACGAATCCGATCGCGCAGATTCACCCAGCCGATCACCACGCCGCCTTCGTGCGTATTTCTGATCGCGTTTGAAACGAGATTGGAAAGCACGCGCTTGAGCATTGGACGGTCGCTGAGGACCCATGGTCGTTCGGCTCGCCCTCGCCTGTCCGCGATCCGAAACACAATCGCCTTCGATGCGGCAACGCCCCCGTATTGATCCGCGAGTTCATCGATGACCTGAGTCAGGTCGACAGGCGCGATCTGTGGATCGTACGTGCCAAGCTGACTGTATTCCTGGATTCCCTTGAACATGTCGAGGATATCGCGCGCCGTGTTGGCGACGACCTCCAGATCGTGACTGGCATCGCGTCCCTGTTTCAGCTTGTTGCGCGCGCTCCAGACGAACAGGTTGATCGCGGCAAGTGGCTGCTGAATGTCGTGATAAGCAGACGAAAAGAAGCGCTCCTTGTCATTGGCGAGCTCTTTCATGGCCGCGTTCTGACGGGAGATAGCCTGGTTGGCGGCGTCGGCGCGGCCCTTTGCGGCGAGTTGAGATCGCCGGGCTACGAAATCGCGGCGAGCAGCGAGTTCAAGCTGAGCGGAGATGCCAAAACCGACCAAGTAGTAAATCAGTGAATAGATGGACGCAGAGACCCACGCAAGTGCAAATTGTTGCTGTTGCATAGGGACCTGCGTTCGCACATAGCCAACGAGCTCCGTCAGGTTGAATATCAGCAGGCAGGCGCATCCCGCCCAAGCCGCAACCACTGCTCGCAGCCTGAACAAAGTAAATACCATTAAAAAAATCAACAACAGGCCAGGGTAGTACTCCCTGAATGCAATATCGAGAGGTACGACCAACATGATCCCCAGGATTCCTAGCCACGCCGCGGCCGTGCCCGCCACTATTATCCGCGTCGCTGCGCGCTCATCGTAAAACCGGGGCCTCCACGCAAGCCATACGGCGCTATACATTCCGATTCCACCCACGACCCGGAAAGCGCCTACCTTCCAAATGATCGGACTTGCCAATGCGTGCACGATCCACCAGTCGCGCAACATAAACCCGGCCCAGATGAATGCGCTCGCGGTACCCGCCAGTCTGCGTTGCGCCACAAATCGTCGTGCGTAATCAACTATGAACGCGCGTTCCTGAACGGCCGAACCAAACTTGTGGACGACGAAATTCGACGCATTCATGGAGCACTCCATTAGTGAGCGAGTAAGCGGCCTGACGTTTTACGTCAAGAATAGGACGAGAAACGCCGCGCCGCTTTTCATGAATTCCTTCGAGTGTTGCAGCAAGAAACGAGACGCTGGTGCATGCCTGCATCGATAGTCTTCAGGCAAGGAGAGGCGAACGGCCTTCTCTTTCCCGAGCACATTCAATGAGGAATCACCATGTCCAGGCAAGATGACAACAAGGCTATCGTCGGCCGCTGGTTCACCCGTTTTTGGGGCGAGACCTGCGACCTCGGTATCGTCGATGAACTCGCTGCACCCGACATGCTCCTGCAGTATTCGCTGCACGAGTCGCGCCGTGGCCGCGAGGACATCAAGTCGTTCATGACCGGTTTTCGCGCCGCATTCCCAAATCTCAACTTTTGGGGCACGGCCGATCTGATCGCGGAAGGCGATTACGTGGTCGGCCGCTGGGAAGGCGGTGGCACGCACACCGGTCAGGCGTTCGATGACTTTCTCATCGGCGCACTGCCTGCCGCGACCGGCCGGACAATGCGCTTCACGGGGACGACCGTGCTCCGGCTGCAAGGCGGCATGATCGTTGAAGAGACCGGTCTCGACGATGGCGTGACTGCACTGCAGCAGCTAGGGCTGATCAAGGCGGCGTGATCGTTTTCCTGCAACGGGCCGGGAATCCTCCAGCCCGCTTTTTCAAGCGTCGCCATTGACCTCCTTGAGCACATCGATAAAAGCCCGCAATCCGGCCGGCACGTGCCGATGTCCGGGATAGTACAAACACAAGCCCGGAATGAACGGGCACCACTCTTGCAAAACGAGCACCAGCCGGCCATCGTCCAGCCAGTCACGTGCGGCTGCTTCCGGCACGTAGGCCAGGCCCAGTCCATCGGACGCGGCTTCGACCATCAGCCCATTGTTATCCAGCGTGAGCGCGCCGGGAACATCGACCAGCACTTCCTCGCCGCGCCTTGCGAATTCCCATCGGTACCGCTTGCCACTCGGCAAGCGCTGCCGGATACAGGCGTGCTCGCGAAGGTCATCGGGTGTGATGAGCGGCTTTCGTCCCGCAAGATACGAGGGCGCCGCGACCACGACAAAACGCAAGTCGCCGCCAATGCGTACCGCCACCATGTCACGCGGCACTGACTCCTCGAGCCGCACGCCGGCATCGAAACCCTGTTCCACGATGTCCACGAGCCGGCCCTCCACCACCAGATCCAGCGCCATGCCGGGAAAGCGTTCCAGAAAGCGCGGCACCGCGGCTTTCAGCAGGATCCTCGCAGCGCCCTCGTTGGCGTTGATCCGCAGCATGCCGCTCGGATTGCCGCGAGCATCGGCGACTGCGTCCAGCGCTTCATCGAGATCGCGCAGCACGGGCTCGATGCGCACCAGCAGCGCTTCACCGGCCTCCGTGGGCGCCACGCTGCGCGTGGTGCGATTGAGCAGGCGCACGCCCAACTGGCGCTCCAGCGCGAGCATCGTATGACTCAGCGATGACCGCGACACGCCGAGCGCATCGGCGGCGCGGCGGAAACTCCGATGCGCCGCGACGGCAGAAAACGCAGTGAGATCGGCAAGCGTGGGTTTGGTCATTGGTGTCGATTTTTCACGAGGGCATGCACACTATAGCGGCTTCTCTCACCAATCATCGGCACCACGGCGGAAACTCCGATGCGCCGCGACGGCAGAAAACGCAGTGAGATCGGCAAGCGTGGGTTTGGTCATTGGTGTCGATTTTTCACGAGGGCATGCACACTATAGCGGCTTCTCTCACCAATCATCGG